>NZ_KV788587.1:0-171182 GCF_001807345.1 Dermabacter sp. HMSC06F07 | reverse complement strand
TACGACGCCGTCGACGCCGATGCCAGCCGACGACTGGAAGTTACGGACCGCGGTATTCGTGCTACGGCCGAAAACGCCGTCCGCCTTGATGTCCGCGCCCGCGGCCTTGAGCAGGTTCTGGAGGCTCACGACCGCATTGCCGCGAGAACCCGGGCGAAGCTTCGGAGTGCTGTTCACCGCGGTGGGGTTGTTCGCCACGAGAGCTGAGCGGGTGCGGGCACCGACAACGCCGTCCACACCGATGCCAGCCGACGACTGGAACGTGACAACCGCATTGCGGGTCTTGCGGCCAAAGGAACCGTCAACGTTGATGCTTGCACCGTGGTGGTTGAGAAGCGACTGAAGTGCTTGAACATGCTTGCCGCCGCTTCCGGTGCGCAGCGGGCTCGTGCCGAGCGCGGAGATGGACGGAAGCTTGGTGCCTGCCTGTGAAACGGGGCCGCGATGCGTGGAAGGTGCAGCATCGGCGGGAGCGAGCCCGAGGCCGGTGGCGGCGGTTGCTGCAACGGCGGTGAGGGCGGCAGCGCCAACGGCACCCTTGGAGACAGGGGCGAGGAGGCTGCTGTAGTCGATGACGGCGGGGCCTTCGGCACGGTGTGTGCCGCGCTGTGCAGTACGAAGCATAGAGAGCAACTTTCCTACCCTCGCGATTGGTGTCCGCACCAATTCCCGCCACAGGGTGCACATCGAGGAAGCTCCCCCCGAAGTGACGGGAAGCGATCGCGGGGGGCAAGTCACGTGCATGACTCGCGCTCCACATTAGGTGAGGGGTAGGGGGCTCGGGGACTCTTAGGAATCAATCAGAAGCCCAAATTTGCCAAACCTTTACCGATAATTGGCCAAAGTAATGCCGTGGTGGCTTTTCAAAAAAACTCCATCATGGTAGTTACATCGATGTAATTTCGCGGCGTGTATTCGTGCTAAAGGTGCTCGACTAAGGACATGAGGAAACTCGAAATGGGGAAAGAAAAAACCCCCGCCGAAGCGGAGGCTTTTGCTGGTGGTCGGGGTGACAGGATTTGAACCTGCGACCTCTTCGTCCCGAACGAAGCGCGCTACCAAGCTGCGCCACACCCCGAAAATTTCGCGAAAACCGTGAAAGGCTCGCGAACCTCATCAACTATAGCGCCTTCGCGCGTCATGACGCGAATCGATGTGGCGTGATCGCCACCACCGTGCCGAGCTCTAGGTCAGGCGAGGCCTGAGGGTGAGGAGCGTGACCTCCGGCCGGTTTGCAAAACGCATGTTGTAGAAGGGGCTCGCGCCAATACCGCCACTGACGTGCAGCGGAACGCCTCGATGGAAACTGAGTCCTTTTGCCTGTGAACGGTGAAGATCGCAATTCGTCACGATCGCGCCAAAATACGGAAGCGCAAGCTGGCCTCCGTGAGTGTGCCCCGCGAAAATGAGGTCGCACCCATCGTCGACAAACTGGTCAAGCACGCGCTTATAGGGCGCATGGGTGACGCCAATCTTGACGGAAGGCCGAGTGCCCCTGGCAGCACACTCCGGATCTACCGGGGGAAACTCGTCGTGCTCGAGGTGAGGGTCATCGACCCCGACAACCTCCACGTCGCAGCCCGGAAGCTCGATGAGGGCTCGAGCGTTCGAAACATTCGTCCACCCGCCAGCGGTCAATTTCGCCACGAGCCGTTCGACCTCGAGCGGCTCATTTTGAACGCCATCACGGAAGTTCTTTGGCCTGGGATCGCGAAGGAGGTAGCGGAAAACGTTCCGCTTCCCCGCCGCGTATTTGTCGTTGGAGCCGAGGGCCAAAATCCCCGGGCGTTCGAGGAGAGGGGCGATATCGCGTGCGATGGCATCGATAGCACCCTCGCTCGCCACGTTGTCGCCGGTATTGACGACGAGATCGGGCTCAAGCGAAGCGAGGCTTCGCAAAAATTCGCGCTTCTTCGTTTGTTCTGGAAGCAAGTGTGCATCCGACATATGGAGCACACGGATTGGCTGAGCCCCGGAAGGGAGAACGTGCAGGTCGAGTGCGCGGATTTCGAAAAGGTTAATCTCGATGTGGCGGGCCCACACGTGGGCAGCCGCAGCGGTTCCGACGGCTGCAAGCGTGCCGGCGCCGCCAATGAGAGCGAGTGGCTTCGCGCTAGTCACCGGGGTAGTACTCCTCGTACTCGGTGTAATCGTCATAATCCGGATCGCCAGGGTAGACGTAAATATAGCCGTCGCTATCGGGGACGCGCTCTTTCACCGGCGTCGTTTCCGCACGCGCAGCATTGGTGTCGCTGTTTCCCTGGTTGGTGTCATTCCCGTTTCTCTGGTTGGTGTCATTCCCGTCGGGCTGCGTGGGAGCTGGAGTGTTCGGGGCCTGCGGCCCTTCTGGAGCCTCTTCGCTTGAGCCTACGGAATCCTGCGTTGGCGGGGCGGATTGGACGCCCTGGGGCTTCGGCGGAAACGGAGCTGAGGGAAGTCCCTCGTGGGCTTTGATCATGAATTCTTGCCACGTGGGGAGTGAGACCGTGCTGCCCCACACGTTACGGGGGAGCCGCTGACCATCGACCATCAGCCCGCTCGGACTGCGGTTAGCCGACGGGTTGCCGAACCACACGGCCGTCGAAAGGTTCCGGGTGAATCCCACGTACCACGTGTGGTACTGCTTTCCCGAGGTGCCGGTCTTACCGCCGGCATCGTGGCCAGGGATTGTCTTGCCCTTACCCGTACCCTTCGGGTCTGAAAGCCCCTGCATGAGGGTCCAGGCCACGGCGTTCGCAACCTCGGGCTTGATGGCTTGAGTGCATTCCGAAGTCGTGAACGGAAGTTCCTTGCCGTTACGGTCAATCACCGCTTCAATCGGCTGCGGCTTACAGTACTTACCCTCGGCCGCGAACGCGGCGTATGCAGCGGCCATGCTCACGGCGGGGATGTTAATCTCGCCGATGACCTGCGATGCCGGAGAGAGGTTCGCTCCGAACATATCGTTAACGGACTTTTCCTTGAGCTTCGGGTCCGCGTCGTCCCAGTTACCCGGGACCGCGCCGAGGATACGCGCGGTATCAGCGATGTTGCACAGATCGGTGCGCAGCGCGATGTTGGCGTACGCCGTGTTGATCGAGAACTTGGTGGCGTCGAGAACGCTCATGGAGCCGTGGATGTCTCGACCGGCGTCCTTAAGACGCCACCCCGTGCCCGAGCGCCAGCGACCTTTCTTGAGGCAGTGCGCCGGGAAGTTGTTGAACGTGTTCGAGCCGCGCGGCACGGAGTTCCAGATCGAGCCGCCGTCGCTCAAGAATGTCGTGAGAACGAATGGCTTGAAGGTCGAGCCCACAGGGAAGCCGTTTCCGCCGCCAAGATAGCTGGGGGCCGTGTAGTTGAGTGAAGTCTCGCCGGGCTTAGCGTCCTTGTAGGGGTTGAAGGTGCGGTTTTGTGCCATGACCCGCACCTTGCCCGAGCCTGGCTCGACGCTCACGATCGCGTGACCGAATCCCGACTCGGAATCCGCGGGAACCTTGCGGTTGACGATGTCTTGGGCGATCTTCTGGCGGGCGGGATCGAGGGTCGTTTTGATCGTGAGACCGCCGCCATAGAGGAGCCTGCGGCGTTCCTCTTTAGTCTTGCCGAACTTCGGGTCGCGCATGAGCGTGCGCGTGACGTAATCGCAGAAGAAGCCGTTGCCTCCGGCGGTCGAGCAACCCGCGCGTGCGTCGGTAATCTTGAGCATGTCCTCGATCGGCTGCTCTTTGGAGGTTTCGTATTCCTCCTTGTTGATGTAGCCAAGCTGGTACATGTCGTAGAGCACTTGGTTGCGCCGTTTGAGGGCGTTTTTCGGATGCTTGACCGGGTCGTTTCCGTTCGGGGAGTTGGTGATGCCGGCAAGCAGGGCTGCTTCGCCCGGCGTCAAATCTTCCGCGCTCTTGGAGAAGTAGTGCTGGGCTGCGGTCTCGACCCCATACTGAGAAGGTCCGAACTGCGCTACGTTGAGATAGCCGTTGAGGATTTCGTCCTTGCTCCACTTTTTCTCAAGGGAGATGGCGATCTTGGCCTCGCGGAGTTTCCTAATGAGCGAGGATTCGGTCGCTGCCTTAATCGCCTCGTCATCGCCGCGCTGGAAAGCGTCCATGAGCAGAGCGTTCTTCACGTACTGCTGGGTGAGCGTCGATCCGCCCTGAAGGCTCTTTCCGGAAAGGTTGGAGACGAGGGCGCGGAACGTTCCCTGCGGGTCGAAACCGTTGTGCTGGTAGAAGCGGCGGTCCTCGACCGCCACTACGGCGTGCTGAAGATCTTCGTCGATCTTGTCGAGCGGCACCATGACGCGGTTCTCGGAGTAGAAGGTCGCGAGCAGGCTGCCATCGGCCGCCTCGATGCGTGAGGCCTCGTTGAGGGGCGCGACGTCGAGCTCACTCGGGAGGGAGTTAAAGAGGTTCGCGCCATCTTTCGCGGCGGCCGACATCGCGGTCACGACAGGAAGGAAGAAGGCGGCAAGCAGCACGCCGGCGAGAAGACACACGGCGAGCAAGCCGCCCACGCCCGTGACGGCTTGGGTGAGAGTGGTGGTCGGTTCGTTCGAATTCGACCGAACCATTGGCTCCTGCTGAGACTGAGGCATGTCCACACCCTACTAAGGCGGGCGCCCAAAGGGCAGTATCGCGCGCGTGAAAGTTGTGGGGAGACCTCGAATTGGGGGTCGCGTCACACTTTTATTAGTATGGAGTCACGCCAAAATTCGAAGTGAGTCAATCCGGGAGGTGCGGCAGGGAGCGTGGGCAGCGTTGACACGATTCACGACACGCGGCATTGGGCGGCCCAAGGGGCGTGTGCGAGCCTCAATCCCGAAGAATTTTTCGTGCAGGGTGCCGATCAACACAAGGCCAAAGTGGTGTGCCGTTCATGCCCCGTGCTCAACCAGTGCCTTGCCGACGCGCTCGACAACCGCATTGAATTCGGTGTGTGGGGCGGCATGACGGAACGCGAACGGCGCCGCCTCCTTCGCGAACACCCGGGAGTCACATCGTGGCTGCCCGTGCTCGAGAACCGGAAAGGTTCAAGCGCCCCCCGCTAAGCTGGGTGCATGGCTACGATTCACAAGTGGGAATACCTCACGACACCGCTGCTGATCCACAACACCAAGGCGATCCTGGACAATTTCGGCTCCGATGGTTGGGAGCTTGTCCAAGTCATCCAAGGGCCGCAAGGGCCCGAATCTCTCGTTGCTTATTTCAAGCGACCCATCACCGAAGGAGCCTGATTTTCTATGAGTACCGTCGAACAAAAGCTTAGCGAGCGCGGCCTTTCCCTCCCAGAGGTGGCAAAGCCCGTTGCCGCCTATGTTCCCGCCGTTGTGACCGGGAATTTCGTGCAGACTTCCGGCCAGCTGCCGCTAGTGGGCGGCAAGCTCGAGGTGACCGGCAAAGTGGGTGCCGAGGTTAAGGCTGAGGAAGCGAAGAAGGAAGCTGAGAAGGCCACCCTCAATGCCCTGGCCGCGATCAAGGCTGAGATCGGGGATCTTGACCGCATCACGCGCGTCATCAAGGTGACGGGTTATGTCGCGTCGGCTCCCGACTTCACTGCCCAGCCCGGCGTTATCAATGGCGCGAGCGAGCTGCTCGGTGACGTCCTCGGTGAGGCTGGTTCGCATTCGCGCGCGGCCGTCGGCGTTGCGGCTCTTCCGCTCGATGCATCCGTTGAGGTGGATCTTCTCGTGGAGTTCCGCTAGTCATGCAGCGCGAGCCCGATTCTTCCGGCGTGCACCTTTCGTGGGTGCTCGCTCCGAATGCAGGGCCGCGAACGCTTGATGGCACGCGCACGTACATCTTTACTGCGGGGCGCACCGTGTGGATCGTCGATCCCGGTCCCGCAGCGCGTGCACATGCGCAAGCTGTCGTCGACGCGGCGGTCGCTACCGGCGCCCGCCGCGTTGGCGGCATCATTGTGACGCATCATCACGAAGGGCACACTGGCGCGACGTCGATGGTGCGGCGAGCCCTTAGTTCCGCAACCGGCATCACTGTTCCCCTATGGGCTGCGGAACCCGCCCTGGTGCCCGGCGCGGCGCCGGTTCCGAGCGAGATTTCTATCGACGGGCGCGTCGTGGCCGATGTCCTCCATCTCCCGGGCCACACCGCCGATTCGATCGGCCTGCTCCTCGAAGGCGGAGAATTCCTCACGGGAGACACACTCCTCGGTGGGGCGCCGAGTGTGGTGGGCGAGGACTGCACGCTCCACGAGTACCTCCAGTGCCTCAACATCATTCGTGTGATGTGCATGGACGGTCGCATTTCGGGTCTCTATCCCGGTCACGGTGACCCGATCGAGGCTCCTCACGAGGCGCTCGTTGCGTCGCAAGAGGCGCTCGCGTACTGGCGCGAACGGCTCGAGCGCGTAAGGCAGGTGCGCGAGCGCGGGGTTCTTACGGTGCGACGCATGTGCAACGAGATCTACGGAGGCGAGCTCGCTGCGTTGAAAGACGATGGCGCGAGCGCGGACGATGTCGCGTTTTACCGCGAAGGCGCTGAGCGCAACATTCGCGCGGCGCTCGAATACATCACGGGCACGGACCGGTAGGAGCGAAAAGACGAACACCGAGCTGCCCAAGGGGCGCGCCAGATAGCACGAAGGGAGCGACCCGCGAGTGGGGCCGCTCCCTTCGTGCTGTCTGTGCCGTGTGGCAGTGAATGCTTAGCGTGCGCGGCGGCGCAGACGCTCGATGTCGAGGAGCAGCACTGCGCGGGCCTCGAGGCGAATCCAGTTGCGGTGTGCGAAGTCGGCAAGCGCCTTGTTCACGGTTTCACGCGAAGCGCCAACGAGCTGCGCGAGCTCTTCCTGCGTAAGGCCGTGGGAGACCATGATGCCCTCGTCGCTCTGGCGGCCGAAGCGCTGAGCGAGGTCGAGCAGGTTCTTGGCGACGCGACCGGGGACGTCCGCGAACACGAGGTCCGCGAGCGAGTCGTTGGTCTTGCGCAGGCGGCGTGCAAGCGAAGCGAGGAGGTGGCGGGCCACCTCGGGGCGCTGCGCGAGAACGCGGTACAGATCCTGCTGGGAGAGGGAGTAGAGGGTCGTCTCGGCGACAGCGGTTGCCGTGGCATTACGCGGGGCCGGATCGAAGAGGGAAAGCTCGCCGAGGGTTTCGCCCGGGCCGAGCACGGCGAGGAGGTTTTCACGGCCATCACCCGAAGCGTGGCCAACCTTGATCTTGCCGCTCGCGATGATGAACAGGCGGTCGCCCTGATCGCCTTCGCGGAACACGACGGAGCCTCGGTGGAAATCCTCCTGAGTCATCGAGTCAAGGACAGCCTGCTTGCCGTCGTCATCGAGCGCGGCAAAAAGCGGTGCTGAACGAACGATGTTCTCGTCCACGGTTCCTCCTGGGGTTGCGCTGGTGTAGCGGAAAATTGTGGGGTGTGCGACGTGCACACGCGTGCTCCTTAACAGTAATACCTGATCTGTGACGGGGCCCAGGGAATTCCCGAAACTGCCCGTGCTATTTCTGCTTGGCTGGACACACGTGCACAATGGCAGCATGAATTCGGGACTCAAGGACCACGCTGTGCCCGCGGTAAAGCGCGTTGATGAGGAACTCGCAAAGCTCTACCCCGACGCGCGTTGCGAGCTCAATTTTTCGAGTGCCTTCGAACTGCTAGTCGCGACGGTTCTCTCGGCACAGACCACCGATGCGCGAGTGAATTCTGTGACTGCGGAATTGTTCAAGCGCTGGCCGAGTCCAGAGGTCATGGCGTGCGCCCCCGAAGCAGAGGTTGAGGCCGTTGTGCGTCCGCTCGGAATGGCTGGAAGGCGCACCGCCCACGTGCGGGAGCTTTCTGCACGCCTAGCTGCGAACTTCGGAGGCGAAGTCCCCGATGACCAAAAGGCGCTCGAATCCCTTGCGGGCGTTGGTCGCAAAACCGCCCATGTGGTGCGCGGAACGTGGTTCGGCCACTCGCTACTCACGGTCGATACCCACGTGGGCCGGCTCGCGCGCAGGCTCGGCTGGAGCGAGAGTTCCGCTCCGCGGACGGTGGAGGAAGACGTGGTGGCGCGCGCTGGGGCCGACGGTTGCCAGGTTCCCGTCGACCTCACGATGCTGTCGCACCGGCTGATCTTTCACGGGCGGAATCTATGTACGGCACGAAAACCCGCGTGTGGCGAGTGCCCACTCGCGGCCCTCGAGGTTCCGTGCCCGAGCGCCTTTCGGGACTAGCCGGAAGGAGCAACAAAAAGCCAAGAGACGGCGGGGTGAAGCCGACGTCGGACACCGCGCCGCGGGTGCCCGCGTGAGCCGAGCGGGGAGGGTGACCCAGGCCGCGGATCTTTCGTCCAGCGAAGGGCGCACGATAGAATGGAGCCTGTTTCATGCGCGTGAGCGCTCGAGAGTAAAGGCAGGAATCACTGTGCCGAACGGCAAGGTCAAATTCTTTGACGCTGAAAAGGGCTTTGGCTTCCTCGTAAGCGAGGATGGCCAGAGCGTGTACGTGCACGCGTCGACCCTCCCCGAGGGGGTTCAGCAGCTCCGTAAAGGCCAGCGCGTCGAGTTCGACATGGTCGACGGCAGCCGCGGCCCCCAGGCGCTGACGGTACGCCTCCTTGATCCTGCACCCAGCATCGCCCGTGCGCGTCGGGTCAAGCCGGAAGACATGGCCGTTATGGTCGAGGACCTCATCCAGCTTCTCGACGGCGCCTCGAACGGGCTCCGCCACGGTCGTTATCCCGATAGGGGCCACGCGCAGAAGGTTGCGGCCGTCTTGCGCGCCGTCGCCGACAACTTTGAGGCGTAGTCGATGACTTCTACCGCTCCCGCGAAGGCGCGCACGCGCGCCCCGAAACTCGATGCCGTTTGTGCGGCGGCGATCGAACAGGCTGCCGCCGCCGTGATCGAGGTTGCCGAGCCCGATCAGGTCGGCGCGCACGTACGCGCCGAAGCGAGCGGCGAGCGCCTTGTCACGCACTTTTTTGAGGCCACGATGCCCGGTTACGCGGGGTGGACCTGGATCGCGGTGCTTGCGCGCGCCCCGCGCGCGAAGGTCGCGACCGTCTGCGAGACCGCGCTCATTCCGGGCGAGGATTCCCTTCTCGCACCCGAGTGGGAGCCGTGGGCGGAGCGTCTTCGCCCCGGTGATGTCGGGGAAAACGACGTCCTGCCCTACAGCGCCGACGACTCTCGCCTGGAGCACGGTTACGAACAGACCGACGACGAAGAAGCCGATCGAGTGGCCATGTGGGAGCTCGGCCTCGGTCGCAAGCGAGTGCTGTCGCGCGAGGGCCGCGAAGACGCCGCAAAACGCTGGATGAGTGGCAATTTCGGCCCGCGCGAGGTCAGCAAGCGCGGCCGCAAAGGCACCGTGAAGGCCCAGTGCCGCTCGTGTGGCTTCCTCTCCCTGCTCAACGGTTCGCTGCGCCAGGAATTCGGTATTTGCACGAATGAGTGGTCGCCTGCCGATGGGCGCGTAGTGTCGCTACAGTACGGCTGCGGCGCGCATTCCGAGACCGACGCCGAGAAGCAGAACATCGCGGGGGACCTGCCCGAGAAGGTTCTCGACGAAGAAGCCGTCGACTACGAAGATCGCTTCGAGGAAAAGTCGATCATCGACGAGGCTCTTTTGAAGAAGGAGCAGGAGAAACTCGCGGCGAAAAAGGCCAGCGAAGAGAAGTAGCGTCTCCTAGCGGGCGGCGACGACCGAGGCGAGCAGCGCCTCAAGTGCGAGCTGTGGTGGCACGTTCATGCCCACCCGTTTGCGGGCCGTCCCCACGGCATCGAGTAGAGCGAGCGTGGTCTGCGCCGAGTGCACGCGCGTGCGCTCGGTCAGCTCCCGCTCGATGCCGGGATTGACGAGCGTCGCACCCGTGTCGAGTTGGAGTGCGAGAACGTCCCTGAACACCGAGTGAATGTCGAGCAGAAAGCGGTCGATGACGTCGCGCACGAGGCGGGTCGCGCGTCGCTTCGCCTCGTCGTCGAGGGCCTTGACCTGGGCGCGTAGTGCCGGAGGGATACGCCCGCCGGGTTCGATGCCTGCACCGCGCATGAATGCTTCGCGCTCGCGGGCGCTCGTCTCGTCCGCTTCGGCGTGCGCCTCGGTTTCGGCGCGTTCGATGAGAGCCTTCGCGAAGGCGATCGCGTGCCCAACACTCGTGAGGGCGAGAAGCCTTCGCGCAGACTCTTCGCGTTCCTCGAGGGTTTCGGGGTGCAGGCCGTAGCGGCGGGCGATCCCGATATGCCCCTGCGCGCTCGCCGCGGCTCGATGCGCGAGTTCGGGTGCAATGCCATCGCGGTTGATGAGGAGCGTCGCGACAGCGTCCGCTGGTGGCACCTGGAGGTTCACCACTCTGCAGCGTGAGCGAATCGTCTGTGCGAGATCCTGTGGCGAGGGAACGCACAGCAGCCACACGGTTCGCGGCGGCGGTTCCTCGATGGCTTTAAGGAGCACGTTGAACGTGCCCGGGCTCATGCGGTCGGCATCCTCGATGATGAGAACGCGGTGGCGCCCTGATGCCGGTGCGCGCTGCGCAGTCGCCACGAGCTCACGAACGTCGTCCTTCGAGATCGTGAGCGTCTCGGTTCGCACGGCGGTCACGTCCGCGTGGGTTCCCGCGAGAACGGTGCGGCACGGCTGGCACTGTCCGCAGCCAACACCCTCACGCGGGGCGTCACACAGGAGACTCGCCGCGAACGCACGCGCGATGCTTGAGCGACCCGATCCCGGCGGGCCGGCGATGAGCCACGCCTGGGCGAGAGAGCCGCCCGGTGAGGCAGCGCGCGAGAGCTGTGTGACCGCGGCCGATTGGCCAACGACCGTGTCGTAGACGTTCACAGGAGCGAATCCGGGGTCGTTGTGCCCTCGACCGGGTGTTCAGCGGCGCCGGTGAGGGTGTGGGCATTGACGCGAACCCAGTCGGCGAAACGCTGGGTGATTTCCGCGTGGACGTCCTCGACCGACTGCGAGGCGTCGATCACGATCCACCGTTCGGGCTCGCGGCGCGCAAGGTCGAGGAATGCCGCGCGCACGGCCTCGTGGAACTCGCGCCCTTCCCTTTCGAGGCGGTCCAGGGAAGCGGCTTCGCGTCGCTGTGCGAGGGTCTCGGGCGAGACGTCGAGGAGAATAGTGAGGTGGGGAAGCAGCCCTTCGGTGGCCCACATCGACAGCTCGTACACGTCGTTTGGGTTCAGTGCGCGGCCTGCGCCCTGGTAGGCGACGGAGGAGTCGAGGTATCGATCGGCGATCACGATCCCGCCTGAGGCGAGCGCCGGACGTACGACGCTCTCGACGTGGTGGGCGCGATCAGCGGCGTAGAGCAGTGCTTCGGCACGATCGGAAACGTGATCCGAATGGAGGATCAGCTCCCTGATCTGGGCACCGAGCGGGCTCCCGCCCGGCTCTTTCGTCACGGTGACGTCAGCACCCGCAAACGGGGAGCCCTCGCCACGAAGCCACTTTTCGAGCAGCGGGATCTGCGTGCTTTTGCCGCCGCCGTCGCCGCCCTCGAACGTGACGAAAAGGCCCGTTTCCGACGGTGAGGCTGAGGCGGTCGTCAGAGGCGTACGCGGTGCAGTGGAATCGATGCTCGACATGACGCCATTGTCTCAGGTGAGGATGAATGCGCCCCTATTTTGCCTCGCTCGGGTAGCGCACACCGACAATCTCACGTACACGATCCATGACCTCGAGGACCGCGAGCGTGTCGCGCGCACCCCATCGAGGTGATTCGAGAAGGCCGGCGCGAATGTTGCGCGCCGCCTCCGCGATTTCGAAGGCCATACCGTAGTTGCCGCCGTCGGGATGAGCAGGCAGGGAGTAGGGTAGCGAGTCCTCGTACGTGAACCGCTCGGTCACGTCCTTGCCGTTGTCTCCCGCTTCGAACTGGGTCACGGTAAAGGAATTCGGAACGAAGAACCACGAGTCCACGTCGATTTTGCCGCGCGTGCCGAGTACGTGCGCCTCGACTGAACTGCGCGCACCAAGCCCCGTCTGCACTGCGTATACGGTGCGGCCCGAGAGGCCCGAGATCGAGACCATCTCGTCGACCCCCGTTGCGGTGAGGGTTCCCGTCGCGTGCACCTGCGTGGGCGATCCCGCGGCCCAGTGCGCAAACGCGAGCGGGTATACGCCGAGGTCAAGGAGTGCCCCGCCGCCAAGTTCCGGGGCATACAGCCGGTGCTCGGGGTCGAAGGGGAAATACTGGCAGTGATCGGCGATCACCGCGGTGACCTCGCCAATCACGCCGGATTCGATGACCTGGCGGATGACGTCGTAGTGCGGCATGAAGCACGACCACATCGCTTCCTGCACGTATGCGCCCGTGCGTCGAGCAGTCTCGAAAAGCTCGCGCGCCTCGGCGGCGTTGAGCGTCATCGGTTTTTCGATCACGACGGGAATGCCAGCCTCGACGACCTTTGTCGCAAGCGCGAAATGCTGAGCGTGAGGCGAAGCGACATACACGGCCTCAAGGCCTTCGTGGGCGAGGAAATCGTCAACACTCGCATAGGCGTGGGCGAGGCCGGCGTCGGATTCGAAATCCTCCGCGAAAGCCTGCGCGCGCTCGAGCGAACGCGAGCACACGGCGGTGAGGCGGGAAGTGGTCGCCGCGTGCATCGTGCCGATGAAGTTCCTGGCAATCCCGCCGGGGGCGATCACACCCCAGCGGAGGCCCGGCGCCTTGGCGGGATCGGGAACGGACGTCGTGGGCAGCGTCAACGGTGCAGTCATGACACCACCGTACGCGAGCCGCCGCTACTTTTTCGTGGACTTCGCTCGCGAGCTGGACTTTCGCGTCGTTTTCCGCTTTGCAGGGCCCTTCGCGCGCTTCTCCGCAAGACGCTCGACGGCGCGCTCGTGAGTCATCGTCTCGGGCGACTCATCCTTGCGAAGCGTGACGTTCGTCGTGCCGTCGGTGATGTACATGCCGAAACGACCGTCTTTGATCACGATCGGTTTCTCGCTCGTAGGATCCACGCCAAGTTCCGCGATCGGGGGTTTTGCCGCCGCGCGCCCGCGCCGCTTGGGCTGGGCGTAAAGTGCGAGGGCCTCTTCCTCGGTGATCGTGAACAGCTGTGCTTCGGTTTCGAGCGAGCGCGAATCCGTGCCCTTCTTGAGGTACGGGCCATAGCGGCCATTCTGCGCGGTGATCTCGACGCCCTCCGCGTCCTTGCCGACGACACGGGGGAGCGAGAGGAGTTTGAGGGCGTCCTCGAGGGTCACGGTCGCAAGGTCCATGTCCTTGAACAGCGAAGCCGTGCGGGGTTTCGGCTGTTTCGTTTTCGGGAGCGCCTTAGTGGCCTCATCAAGCTCAAGGTTTTCCGTGACGTAGGGGCCGTAGCGACCGTCCTTTGCGAGGATTTCAAAGCCCGAATCGGGGTCGCGGCCAAGCACGCGACCGTCGTCCTTTGCGCGTGCCATGAGCTCTTCGGCCTTCTCGAGCGTGAGCTCATCCGGTGCGAGATCGGCGGGAACATTCGCTCGCTGAGGCGTATCGGAACCCTCGACCGCCCTTTCGATGTAGGGGCCGTACTGGCCCATGCGAAGGTCGATGCCGTTGCCGATCGGGACGGTGTTGATCGCGCGCGCGTCGATATCGCCGAGGTTGTCGAGGGTCGCCTTGAGACCGTCCTCGGCGGGGGTGTCGAACGAACCGGACTTGCCGTAGTAGAAGTCGCTCAGCCAGTGCACGCGGTCCGTGTTACCTGCGGCGATTCGGTCGAGCCCCGCTTCCATATCGGCCGTGAACTCGTAATCGACGAGCGTCCCGAAGTGCTCCTCGAGAAGCTTCACGACGCTGAACGCGAGCCAGCTCGGCACGAGGGCCGAGCCCTTCTTTTCGACGTAGCCGCGATCCTGGATCACGGAGATCGTCGCCGCGTAGGTCGAGGGGCGGCCGATCCCGCGCTCCTCGAGTGCGCGCACGAGTGACGCCTCTGTGTAGCGCGGCGGTGGCGTTGTTTCGTGACCGTTCGGCGTGTACTGAGCGGCCGTGAGCTGCTGCCCCTCCTTCATTTGGGGCAGGCGCTTGTCCTTGTCATCGTGTTCCGCATACCGCGACTGGTCGCGGCCTTCCTCGTAGGCCGCGAGGAAACCGCGGAACGTAATGATCGTGCCCGAGGCGCCGAACTGGGCGGTGCGCCCCTTGCCTTCAACATCGAGCGTGACCGACGTGGTCGTTCCCTTGGCGTCGGCCATTTGAGACGCCACGGTGCGCTTCCAGATCAGTTCGTACAGGCGGAACTCGTCGCCACTGAGCTGGCGAGATACCTGCGCGGGTGTGCGGAAGTTCGAACCCGCCGGGCGAATTGCCTCGTGGGCTTCCTGCGCACCCTGCGACTTGTTCGTGTACACGCGAGGGCGATCCGGAACGTACTCCGCACCGTACATTTCCTGGATCTGTGCGCGGCTCGCGCGAATCGCCTCACCGGACAGCACCACGGAGTCGGTACGCATGTAGGTGATGTAGCCGTTTTCGTAGAGCCGCTGCGCGGTCGACATCGTGTGGCGGGCACCCATGCGCAGTTTTCGGCTCGCCTCCTGCTGGAGGGAGCTCGTCGTGAAGGGAGCGGCGGGCCGCCGCGTGTAGGACTTGGACTCGAGGTTTCCGACGGTGGCCTTCGCGCCGTCGAGCGCCTCGATGAGCAGTCGTGCACTCTCCTCGGTGAGAACCGTGACGTTTGCCCGGAGGCTCTTTTTGAGCTCACCCGCGTCGGTGAAGTCACGCCCCGTGGCGACCCGCTGGCCGTCGAGGGTTCGTAGCTGAGCGGTGAAGGCGGGGGTGTCGACGCTTCGATCCTCCAGCTCAGAGGTGATGAACTCGCCCGTCACATCCCAGTACGAAGCGGCCTTGAACGCCATGCGCTCGCGCTCGCGGTCGACGACGAGGCGTGTCGCCACCGACTGGACGCGGCCTGCGCTCGTGCCGCGGCGAACCTTGCGCCACAGCACGGGGGAGAGCTCGTAGCCGACGAGTCGGTCGAGAATACGGCGGGTTTCCTGGGCATCGACGAGCGGCATGTCGAGCTCGCGCGTCTCGGTGAGCGCCTTTTGGATGGCTTCCTTCGTGATCTCGTGGAACACCATCCGGTAAACGGGAAGCGACTTCTTGGGTTTCAGTGCCTCGAGGAGGTGCCAGGCAATCGCTTCACCCTCGCGGTCCTCATCGGTTGCGAGGTAGAGAGCATCGGCCTCTTTGAGGAGCTTCTTGAGCTCGGAGACAGTCTTTTTCTTGTCGGGATTGACGACGTAGTAGGGCTCGAAGCCTTCTTCGACGTTGACGGCGAAGCGGCCGTAGGGGCCCTTCTTAATGTCGGCGGGCAGCTCTTTGGGCAGGGGAAGGTCACGAATGTGTCCCACTGACGCGGCGACCGTGAAGTCGTCCCCGAGGTATTTCCCGATGGTCTTTGCCTTCGCGGGGGACTCGACGATCACGAGGTTGCGAGCGCTCACTCGATGTACTTCCTTACTGCGGTGTGTGCGTGGCGGGGGTGTGTCCCCGCGTGGTTTACCCTGCCCCGTACGGTAGCACTAGGCGGGGTTTGGCTGCTCAACGATGTGGAGAAACCCCCATTTGACGAGGACGCGGAGTGTGCGGTTGATGCTCGCGCGTGCACTCGCGATTTCAGCGCCTTGATCGGCGGCTTCGAGGAGTGAGGCGTAGGCCGTGAGGAAAATATCGAGCGGGTATTCACCGGTGAGGGGGCCGACGATGGCCGCGGTGTGGGTGTCGATCTGGATGGTGCGGCCGAAGCCGCCGCCCTGAACGAGGTCGATCACCATGGGATCGTCGTCGCCGGGTGTGTAGTGGCGCCGCTCGATGACGTCATCGGCGCGTGCGAGTGTGAGCGAGGCGAAAGCCTCGTCGTCGAGCTGCGCGAGGCGCGTGCGCGCGCGAAGCATTTCGGCATAGCGGGGGCCGAGAGGGCCCGCTCCCGTCGTTTCGACGTGGGTGAAGTCGGCGAAGCGCTTTTCTCCCTCGCGCGGTTGCGCGAGGAGCACGTGGCCGAAACCGATGCCGCGGACATCGCGCGAGGCGAAGTCGTCGAGCCATGCGTGGGTCATCGGTTCCCAACGCTCGTCGCGGTCGGTGACGCCTCCGTCGCGAAGCCAGGTCGAGGCGTAGGAGGCCGGGTCCTCGATGTCGCGCTGGACGACGAGTGCGCTCGCACTCGAGTTCGCGAGCCACGTGCGTGGGCGCGCATCCCATTCGGAGCCGCGGGTGATCTCCCAGTTCGCCAGCATGGCGGCGACGCCGCCGGGGGCGAGGTAGGCATCGATCTCGGCGAGGAGGTTCGCGACGAGTGCGTCGCCTTCTGCTCCGCCGTCGCGATACGTCCAGGTCTCCGCATCCTTCACGCGGGGTGTGATGACGAACGGAGGGTTGGAGACGATGAGATCGAAGGTCTCGCCCGCGACAGGTTCGAGCATTGAACCCTGGCGCGTTTCGATCGTGTGTCCTTCGGGCAGTGTTTCGCGATTGAGGGCGACGTTGAACTCGGTGATCGCGAGAGCGCGTTCGGAGATATCGGTCGCGACAACGTGCTGGGCGTGACGCGCAGCGTGGAGCGCCTGAATGCCGCACCCCGTGCCGAGGTCGAGCGCGCGGGCGACCTCGTCGCGAGGCGTGATCGAGATGAGCGTTGAAGTCGCCCCGCCGATGCCAAGCACGTGTTCACCGTCGAGCGCGCGGCCAGTCGCGAGTTCCCCGAGATCGGAAACGATCCACCAGAGGATCTCGCCGAAATCATCGGTGGCCTGATATGGGCGAAGATCGACGGTCGCGGCGAAGGCGGAGGTGGCGTCGGAACCCGTCCCTTCTGCTGGCGCCACGAGGCCGAGGGCGAGAAGCCCGTCCGTACCGAGGTTAGGGAGGGCGCGGTCGAGTTCGGCGCGCGTGGCGGTGCGGCCGAGCGTGAAGAGGCGCATGAGAGTCGCGGCCGCATTGCCCTGATCGGCTAGCGGATCAAGTTCGCGACGTGCGGGCAGCGGATTTTCGCGTTCGAGAGCTGTGCGAGCGGGAGCGCTCAGGAGATCCTCGATTCCATCCGCCGTGTATTGCGCGTGAGCGAGATCCGCGCGCAGAACCGCGAGAAGATTGGTATCGGGCGTGGGCGTCGGGAAAAGCTCGGTGGTGTGGCCTTGCGTGCTCATGCCTACCATTGTTGCGCTACGACGCGAACAGATCGAACATGAGTGGAGGCGGCACGTGAGGAGCGAGGCTTTCGATGCCGAACGGGCGCTCGCGCGCCTCACTACGCCCCCGCATCGCACTGACTCCCTCCGGCATATCGAGCGCCGGCCCGCTCGCGAGGCACGCTTCGCTGAGTGGCCGAGATGGACAAACCCCTCACTACGCGCCTACCTCGAAGACAGCGGGATCGAACGCCCGTGGTGGCACCAGGTTGAGGCCGCCGAGTTTGCGCACGCGGGTCGCGACACGGTCATCGCTACCTCTACCGCTTCGGGAAAATCGCTCGGTTATCTCTTGCCCGCGCTGACCGATATTCAGGCACGCCGAGAGGATCCGTCGGCCCGGCGCGCGAGCGCCCTCTACATCGCCCCCACAAAAGCGCTTGCCTACGACCAGTACACGTCGATCTGCCGGCTTGTGGACGGGGCCGGCCTCGGGGACGTACGCGCCGCCGTATTCGACGGCGACACCCCGACCGAACAGCGTCGCTGGGTGCGCCGCCACGCAAATTTTGTGCTCACAAACCCTGACATGCTGCATTACGGGATCCTTCCCGGTCACGAGCACTGGATTCCGTTCTTTCGAACGCTGCGATACATCATCATCGACGAATGCCACGTCTACCGTGGCGTGTTTGGGGCACACGTTTCCATGCTGATGCGACGCCTCGCCCGCATCGCCGAGTACTACCGCGCACGGCCCACCTTCGTGCTCGCGTCGGCAACCTCGGCGAGCCCGGAGGTGAGCGCTTCCCGGCTCGTGGGTAGGAACGTCACGGCTGTCACCGAGGACGGTTCGCCGAAAAACCCCCTCACGATTGCGCTGTGGGAGCCGGGAATCGCCGATCTCGACGAGGGCGAGGACGCGCGCGAGGCCGCGCGCAGGGCGAAAGAGGAGCGCGAGCAGGCGGAAAAGGCCGGGGTGAAAGCCCACGTGGAGGTCCGACGGCGGCCTGCCCCCACCGAGGCCGGCGCTCTACTCGGTGACCTCGTATGCGAGGGGGCGCAGTCGCTCGTCTTTACTCGCTCGCGGCGTTCGAGCGAGCTCGTCGCGAAGGGGGCACAGCGCGCCGTCAACGCTGCCGCGGAAGCGACCGGATCCGCCATGCTTGCCGATCGGGCCACGCGCATCGCCGCCTATCGCGGCGGCTATCTTCCCGAGGAGCGCCGCGCACTCGAGGCAGCGCTTCGTTCGGGACAGCTTCTCGGCCTCGCCTCGACCAACGCCCTCGAGCTTGGCATCGACATCTCCGGTCTCGATGCCGTGCTCGTGACGGGGTGGCCGGGGACGCGCGCGTCCCTGTGGCAACAGTTCGGGCGCGCGGGCCGGGCCCACGGAACTCAGTCGCGCGAGGCGCTTGCAATGTTTATTGCGCGCGAGGATCCCCTCGACACGTACGTTGTGCGTCACCCCGAGATGATCCTCGAAGCCGACGTCGAGGCCGCCGTGTTTGATCCCTCCAACCCCTATGTCATGACGCCCCACCTGTGCTCTGCCGCTGCGGAGATTCCCATTCGCGACGGCGAGGAGGAGCTTTTCGGGCCCACGAGCCGGGAGCTTCTCGAGAACCTAGCAGGAAGGGGAATCCTCAGGCGTCGCCCTCACGGGTGGTACTGGACCCTTGACGAGCGCCCCCACGACCTCACCGATTTACGTGGAAGTGGAGGTGAGAGCGTGCGGATCGTCGATCAGGCGAGCGGGCAGCTGATCGGCACGGTCGATGCCGCGACCGCCCACCAGTACGTCCACGACGGCGCCGTCTATCTCCACCAGGGAGTCTCGTACGTCGTGAACCACCTCGATGTCGAGAACGCCGTCGCGATGGTGCGTCGGGAGAGCCCGCAGCACACAACCCAGCCGCAAGAGACCTCGTCGATCAGCGTGCGCCAGGTCGAGCGCAGCGAACAGTGGGGTGACATCGACGTGTGCTTCGGGCAGGTCGAGGTCACCGACCAGGTCACCGGTTACCAGGCGCGCGACATCTACACCTCCGCCGTGCTCGGCGAACACCCGCTCGATCTGCCCGCGCGCACCCTCGTTACCAAGGCCGTGTGGTTCGAGATCCCCGCAGACCTCCTCCACGCATGGAGCCTCGAGGAAGCCGATTTCCCTGGCGCCCTCCATGCGGCCGAACACGCACAGATCGCGATGCTTCCCCTCCTTGCCACGTGCGACCGCTGGGACATTGGCGGCGTGTCTACCGCCCTGCACGCCGATACCGAAAAGCCCACGGTCTTCGTGTACGACGGCGCTCAGGGCGGCGCCGGCTTCGCGGAGCGCGCCTACGAGAGCGCCCCTGCATGGATCCGCGCGACCGCCGACATGATCGAGACATGCGGATGCGAGGCGGGCTGCCCCGCATGCGTCGTCTCTCCGAAGTGCGGCAACGGCAACGAGCCCCTCAACAAGAAGGGCGCGCTCACGGTTCTGCGGGAGCTGGGCCGGCACGCGCCGCCTCGGTAAGGGGCTGGCTGCCGAGCAGCGGCACGTGCACTCTCACGGTGACTGTCACGTGTGCCTCAAGACCGCTCACGTCGCAGCTCTGGAGAAGGGCGCCGTGCCGTTCAGCGACCTCCAAAGCGATCTCGCATGCCCCGCTCGAGGCGCCGCCGGCCAGTGCATCCGCAGCCGAGAGTGCGGAGAGTTCAGCGGCTGAGGCGGCAAGGGAGCGACCGTGGTGGACGATCCCGAGCCCCACGAGGACCGTGAGGATCGCCGAGATGATTGCGATCGCCCCGAGAGCGGTGGCCGTCGCGTTACCGCGCTCCTCGCAAAACCCCGCCCTCACGGCCCGTTCCTTACGAGGTGTGGTTCGAGGCGTGTGTGGGCACTCGCCTCGAGCGGAATTGTGGCCCCGAGGATCGGCCCGCCGACGTGCCACGTTGCGTGTGCTTCCACGGTGACCCATTCGCCGCTCGTGCTTATGGTGAACGTGGCCTCCTTGCCGCTTACGACTTCCGCTTTTGCGATCGCAGCATGGGGATCGGCCGAGATCATCATTTCGCGTGCGGCGGTACGTGCCCCCTCCGCGAGACGCGCGTGGCTGATGAACAGGCCACCCAGTGACATGACCAGTGCGAGGAGGGCGAAGACGGCGATGAGGACCACCGCCGTCTCCGCCGTGGCCGCACCGGAATCCGCACGAAGCGCCCGCCTCAAGGTGCGCGCACGTGTCTCGGCTTCCGGTGTCATGCTCAGCCCGCCGAGTGGAGGGCGCCCTGAATGAGGCTCGTAAGGATGCCCTGCATCTCGCCGCTCGTGAGCACGGCGAACAACAGCGCGGCAAAGGCGCACGCGGCGACGATCGTCACCGCATATTCCGCGGTTGTCGCGCCAGTATCATCCGCGAGAATGTCGCGGGTCCGTAGTTCCGTCTTTTCTGTCGTGTGGTTGTCGATCATTGATGTATCCCCTTCAAGGATGTGTGTGGTGCTGCACGCGGCGGATGCCGCGCGCCTACGGCCACAGTTGGCCGAAGTGTGTGGTGACGAGATCCGTGATGATCGGGACGATACCGAGTAGCACGAAGGCCGGCAGAATCGTGAGGCCGGTGGGGAGCACGAGACGCACCGAGAGCCGCGCGGCGGCTTCATCGACCTCGCGCAACCGCGCACGGCGACGGTCGCGAGTGACGGCCGCCAGGATCGGCGCGAGGCGTGCACCCGTCACATGAGAGAGGCTCGCCGCGCTTGTGAGAGCCGAAAGGTCCCCCTCGAGCCTCGATAGCGCCTCGGCGGGGGCCATGCCCCGAGCGAGCGCACGGCCGGCCTCGAGGAGCGCAGGCCCCGGCTCCGTGTCGTCAAGGGCCTCGCCCACGCGCGTGCACGCCGCTGCGAGTGGGATCCCAGAGTGCACAACACTCGCGATCAAATCGATCACGATCAACGGGTCGATGTCCGCGCCCTCTCCGCGCGCTGCAGCGAGCATGCGGTTCATCCACGCGAAACCGGCCGCGGTGAGGACGATTCCGGCCGCGAGCATGAGAAATCCATGCGGCGACGCCAGGAGCACGCGCAAAGGATTCGCCCCCATTGCATACCCGAGAGCGATAGCGAAAAGCGGCAGCGCCATGAGCACTCGGGCCGTCGTCTTTGCGCCCGCGAAGGCTGCTGTGCGTGCCCTGGTGGCGTCGGAAGAATCGCGAAGTCCACCGGAGAGTGAGGTGAGTAGACCGGAAAGCGGAGCCCCCGTGCTCTCGCACATGACGTGGCACAAAACGACCGCGCGCACCGCCTCGCGAGGCGCGTTGAGGACCCCGTTCATGCGCTGCACCAGTGCGGGAGGAATGCGCGCCATAGTTTCGGCAAAATGCTTTTCCCGAGGCGTGGATGTGGCATCTGCGACGGCGGCCCACGCCTGCGGTGCCGTCACCCCCGCGCCGAGAGCCATCGCCACGTGGTCGAGAAGGCCGGCGAGCGCATCGTCCGATAGTCGAGCGTGGCCTTTCACCTCGCACCCCCGTGCCCGAGGCGTGCCTCGAGCGCATCGAAGGCGGGAAAGCGCCGCTCACGGGTCCCAAAACTGACTGCGGGCACGCATTCGAGCCGCCCATCCTTCCCGCGCTGTAGGAGGGAAATGGTTGAGAGGGCACGTCCCTCGCGCGAACGGTGCATGTGGAGAACGACCGTGATTGCCGAGAGTGCTTGCGATGCAAGCGCAAGTGGATCGAGGCCGGCGAGCGCACCGAGGGCCTCAAGCCTCGCGGGGACATCCGCCGCCGTATTCGCGTGGAGCGTTCCGCACCCGCCCTCGTGCCCCGTATTGAGTGCCTGGAGGAGCTCGCGGATGTCTGCGCCTCGGCATTCGCCGACGATGATCCGATCGGGCCGCATGCGCAGGCACTGCCTGATGAGGGTCGCGAGGCTGATCTCTCCCATGCCCTCCGCATTAGCGTGGCGCGCCTGAAGGTGCACGACGTGGGGATGAGCGGGCCGAAGCTCGGTGGAGTCTTCGACGATAATGATGCGCTCGCGGGGATCGACGGCGCCGAGCATCGCGCCGAGCAGGGTCGTCTTTCCGCTTCCGGTTCCGCCACTCACGAGGAAGGATAGGCGCGCGCGAATGATTGCATCGACGAGAGCGCGGCCCGTGGCCGTCAGAGTTCCTGAGTTCTCAAGATCATCGAGGCAGTAGGGGAGGGTGGCGGCGCGCCTAAGGCTGATGCTCGCTCCGCCCACGGATAGTGGCGGCAGCATTCCGTGGAAGCGAAGGTTCCCGGGCAGCTGCGCGTCAGCCCACGGCATCGCGTCATCGAGCCGGCGGTTGCCGAGTGAGGCGAGCCTGGTCGCGAGGGCCCGCGCATCGTGCGCGGAAAGAGTAAGGCTCGTACGCTCGAGACCGTTGAGTGAATCGATCCACACGCTGCCGTCGGGGTTGACGAGGATGTCACTGACACCGTCGGTCGCGAGATCATGGAGCGGGCCGAGACCCTCGAGATGATGCCGCACCTGATCAGTGAGATCGAGGAGGCTCGCGCGGTCGAGGATGAGCCCGTGCGAGTGAGCGACGCGCGCGATGCGGCGCGCATCGATTTCCCCCGGTTCTTCGCGAAGCGATTCATGAATTCCGGTGAGGAGCTCGTCGCTGAGAATCATGCGCTACCCCCGCCCATTCCGGAATCGGCGAGCTTTGCGAGAAAACGTTTGCAGGCGGCTTTGATGCCCATGCGGTCTCGATCAAGGCCGGGAACGAAGCCCTCGCGGGCACTTCGGTACTCGAGCACGATGGGCGCGCCGAGCTGCTCGGCCACGTCGCGCGCCCGATAGCTCTCGCCGCGCCGGCGCGTGCGCAGAGCGATGCCGATGCGGGTGCGCGGATGCACCCCGCGAAGTACATCGAGGGTTCGTGCCGTCGCGGCGAGTGCGTGTTCGCTCGGATGGACTGAGACGAGAGTGATGTCGGGACTCACGTGCGGTTCGATCCCCGTTCCGAGCGGCGCGTCGAGAACAAGAGTGCCGGGTGCATTCGCAAGACTTGCGATGACCTGGGGATTCACGGATTCCTCTCGCGCTCCCGAAAAGGTGAGCAGGCGGTAGCCGTCGATGAGAGGAAGAGCGTCGAGGAGCACCTCGGCTTCCGTTGTGCCACTTGCCGCTCCCAGATCACTCCACCGCGCGCCCGCCACGTGCCGGGCCTGCACGAGCGTGTCGATTCCGCCGCCGAGGGGATCGGCATCGACGAGTGTCGCGGGCATGTTTCGGCTTGATGATGCGAGGGCGAGAGCGATCGCGAGAGACGTCGACCCTGCGCCTCCATGTCCCGAAAGGCACGCGAGCACACGGCTTCGGCCGCTGCTCGTGGCGAGAGAGGAAAGGTCGCTAATAAGCTCCGAGGATTCCTCCGGAAGAAAACGAAGTGAGCGCGCTCCGTGGGCAAGCGCTTGCTGGTAATCACGCTGTTCGGGCTCGTTCTCGCACGCGGCGAAGAGGGGGAGTGCTGGGTATGCCTCCGCTGCGCTAGCGAGGAGCGACGCCTCGCACACGACTGCACGCACGTGCCCGCGAGGCGTTTTCGCCGTGGCGACGTCGAAGCCAGCCGCTTGAACGCGGTCGCGCACGAGGGTTTCAAGCTCGCCGCTATTGCCGAGCCACGCGATCGTGGCGCTCGCATGTTCGTGCGGGGAGGGCGGAGCGTCAAGCGGAATGCGGCCCACGAAGGTCGAGGGATCGCGGCGTCCGTGCTCAACCCGAGGAAATACGTGTGTCATGGCTCCATGTTTTGCCGCTCCCTGGGCTCATTCCAGTGCCTGGTCATTCTTGGGGGTAGAGGCGGATTGTGGGGTCAGACCGGAGGCGAAAAACACGAAGCGAAATGGGGGTTGCGTGGCTCACATCGAGTGTGTAAAGTGGGGGACATCACAAGCAAGGGAATGATTCGAAACCCACGTGCGAGTGGTCCTCGTTCGGACCGGTGCGGATTCGTCGAAAGCGGATACCACACCACCAGGTGCACGCTTGATCCCGGATCGGCCCCGGGGAGGCGCTCGAAAGGGCGCCTCCTTTTTGGCCCGGATCCCATCCCCCGCACACGCCTCTTCTTTGCTGATCATCGCCGCGCCCATTAATGAAGGAGGAACGCGCCTATGCTCGAAACAACGCTCAAGCGCCCATCACCACCCTCCGTTCCCGGCGCCGAAGCGGGCTGGCACATTGACCCCACGACCCTGCGCCCCGTGATCGATGACGTCGAGGCGTTCGATCGGGAATTCGCCCAGGACGACGCGCGCGACATTATTCGAGCGCTCTGGAGCGGCGATCCCGTGACGGCGCTCGAGAGGTGTGAGGGCAGGCTCGCTAAGGAACCTTCATCGGTGCGCTTACGCGCGATTTCGGCTGATTGCCACCGGGATCTTGGCGAAACCGATCGAGCGATCGCTGAGTACCGTGTGCTGCTCGAAGAGTGCCGCGGCACCTCGTGGGAGGCCGTTCTTCACCAGCACCTC
The DNA here is from genome assembly GCF_001807345.1 of Dermabacter sp. HMSC06F07. NCBI lineage: Bacteria > Bacillati > Actinomycetota > Actinomycetes > Micrococcales > Dermabacteraceae > Dermabacter > Dermabacter sp. HMSC06F07. The sequence goes on along the minus strand of NZ_KV788587.1, from coordinate 146,623 downwards.
GGGAAGGCGCTATTCGCGGCTGGCCACTACGACCTTGCCCTGAATGCCTTCGCGCAGGCATACGAGGCGCGCGTGTTTACGGGGGCTGATCCGAGCCTCATTGATTCGAGTATGGCGGCGATGTCACGCACGCAGCACATGCTCGAGATCCAGCACCGCGCGCGGCGCCGCCGCTAGACCCAGCCGTCTGGCTATTTCCGACGCCTGCTGGCGCCCAGGCGATCCCTAGAGCTCAACGTCGACGATCACGGGTGCGTGATCGCTCGTGGATTTCTGCGCCCGTTCGGCAAGGTCGATCATCGCCCCGGTTGTTGCCGTGCGCACTGCGGGCGAGCCAAACATGAAGTCGATGCGCATACCCTGCTTCTTCGCGAACTTGAGACCCTTGTAGTCCCAGTACGTGTAGGTCCCGGGGGCGTCGAGCCAGTCGCGTGTGAGGTCGGCGTAGCCCGCGTTCTCGAGCGCCGCGATGGCGTCACGTTCGGGCCCGCTCACGTGGGTTTTCCCCTCGAAGGCCGACATGTCCCAAACGTCGGCGTCGGTGGGAGCGACGTTGAAGTCGCCCGCGAAGAGCGTCGCCGAGTTCTCGCCGGGCGCCTCGCCCGGCCCGCCGGCATCGAGGCGCGAGGCCGCGTAATTGCGCACGGCCTCGAGCCACGCGAGTTTGTACGGATAGTGCGGATTGTCGAGTTCTCGCCCGTTCGGGACGTAGAGGCTCCACAGCTCAAGAGGTGCGCAGTCGCTCGAGGCGTCTCCCACGACGGCCCCAATGGCGCGGGCCTCCACGACCCCATCATCCCCTTCGCCCCAGGCGGGAATCGAGGGGATCTCGCGGCGCACCTCGCGAAGGCCCACGCGCGAGGCGATCGCGACGCCGTTCCACTGGTTAAAGCCGTGGGCGGCGACTTCGAATCCGCGCTCGGTGAGCTCGCTGAGGTCGAGCTGCTCGGGTTTGGCTTTGATCTCCTGAAGTGCAATGACGTCGATATTGCGGGTATCGATCACCTCGAGGAGGCGGGGCATCCGTGCGCGAAGGGAATTGATGTTCCAGGTGGCAATTCGCATGCGTCCATCCTATGGGTGCATGAAGGTTCGCGTGGATACGCTTAAGGCATGACTCTCGCGCTCATCACCGGCTCAACCTCCGGCCTCGGCCTCGAATTTGCGTGGCAGCTCGCAGGCAGCGGTCACGACCTCGTGCTCGTGGCGCGAAACGAGGATCGCCTCGCGGCAGTGGCCGCGCAGATTGAGGCGGTGTCTGGCACTCGCGTCAGCATTCTCCCGGCGGATATTTCGGTCCAGGCCGATGTGGAGCGCGTGGCCCGCCGCCTGCTCGACCCCGTTGATCCCATTGGTTTGCTCGTCAATAACACCGGGCATTCGGTGCGCGCCTCGTTTCTTGAAGGAGAGATCGAGGAGTTTCTCGAAGAAGTCGATTTCGACGTGCGCGCGACCCTGATCCTTGCACACGCAGCGGCGACGGCGATGACACGTAAGGGCGCCGGGGCGATCCTCAACGTCTCGTCGATGGCGGGATTCACCGCGACAAACCTCTCGGCGGCGGCGAAGAGCTGGGTCGTTATTTTTACGGAGTACCTCGCGCAGGAACTCGAAGGAACGGGCGTGAGCGCGACCGTGCTGATCCCGGGTTTCGTGCACACCGAGAGCCACCACAACGCCGCCGTCAACATGGAGGGCGCGCCGCGCGTGACGTGGCTAAAGGCCCCGTTCGTCGTGCAGCATGCCCTCAAAGACGTGGCGGCGGGAGAGGTCGTCTCGGTGCCATCGCTGGCCTACAACCCCGAAGCGCTCGGGCGGGCGACGCCCGGGGCGCTCAGGCGTGCACTCCAAAGTGAGGCGATTGCGCATGCGATGAGTAAGGCGCGCATGCGTAAGGTCGAGCGGGCCGCGGCGCGCAGATCGATGTTCGATCGATTGCTGCGCAAACGTCGGGACTGAACCCACGCCTGAAGGCGGAGAAAACGCCCCGACGGCGCCGGGATTGTTACGGCTGCTCAACCGCGAACGTGTCGCACGCCTTGTAGGTGCCCTCGTTGTAGCCCTTCACGAACCAGTTGCGACGTTGCGCTGAGGAGCCGTGCGTCCACGTGTCAGGCATGACCTGCCCGCCCGTCACTTCGCCCTGAATGTGGTCGTCGCCCACGGCGCTCGCGGCGCTGAGCGCATCGTCGACGTCCTTGTCGGTGAGGGGTTCGAGCATCGTCGTGCCGTTATCGTCGACCGTTGTCGCGGCGTGGTGAGCCCACATGCCGGCGTAGCAGTCCGCCTGAAGCTCAAGTCGCACCTGATCCGAGTCGGGGCCCGTTCCCGAACGATCGATTGCATTCATGGTGCCGTCGAGGCGTTGAATGTGATGACCGTATTCGTGCGCGACAACGTAGGCCTTCGCGAGCTGACCGCTGCTCGCCCCGAAGCGCGAGCTGAGCTGCTGGTAGAACGAGGTGTCGACGTAGATCGTGGAGTCGGCGGGGCAATAGAACGGGCCCGTCGCAGAGGTGGCGGGCCCGCAGCCCGTGTTAACCGAGTCGGTGAACACAACCGCCTGTGGTTCCTGAAACTTGAAACCGGCATTCTTAGCCTGGCCTTCCCACAGGGAGTCGGCGGACTCGACGGTGGCCTGCACGAGGCAGTCGTCGTTGTCGTTTGCGTCGGCGCCGGTTTGGCATTCCTCGAGAACGGTGCCCTGCTGAGGCTGCTGTGCACTTGGGGCGGGGCCGGCGCCGCCACCAAGCAGCATCGACGGATCGACTCCGAGGAAGAGCAAGACGATCACGAGGACGAGCGTGCCGAGGCCACCGCCACCGAGGGCGATTGCGCCTCCGCGGCGCATGCCGCCCCCGCCGCCGGAGCTGCGGCGGGTGTTGTCGGAGCGGATCTCGGAATTGGGGTTGAAGGTCATGCCGCCAATCTACCGTTTCATGCCGGATTTTCCCCGGGGTTTGCGACCCGGAGGCGACGTGGCGATGTGATTCAGCGTCTAACCTTTAGACTGGTTACGGTTCCGTAGCCTGCGGTTCCGTATCCGACGCGAAAGTACCTGTTTATGCCCACCTCTTTGCGCGAATACACGAGCCCGCTGCTTGTCGAGTCGAACGATAGTGAGCGCCTCACCGACCTCTTCGTGAAACGGGATGGCGAGACCCCCGAGCACATCGCCTTCCAGGTCCCTGCCGGCACCGATGCTGCGGGAGCGACCGTGTGGAGCGACGTGACCACGCGGGAGTTCTTCGATTTCGCTCGCGCCCTGGCGCGTCATTTCATCGCTGCAGGCGTGAGGCCGGGTGACGCGATTTCGATCATGGGGCCCACGCGCTACGAATGGGTACTCGCCGACGTCGCTGCGCTGTGGGCGGGTGCGGTCGTCGTGCCGATCTACGATACGAGCGCCCCGGCCCAGGTGGAGGCGATCGTCGAAGACGCGGGGGTTACGCGCGCCATTGCCGGCACCGCGCAGCAAGCCGAGTCGCTCACGCATGCCCTTGGCGGGGCGGATCGCGTGTGGACGATGGAAGAAGTGAGCGGCTACGAATGCGTGAGCGCGCTCGCGGCACGCGACCCCGAAACACCGGTGAGCGAGGCTGATCTGGAGCGTGCACGCACCTCCCGCACTCTCGAGGACGTCGCCACGATCGTCTACACGTCGGGAACGACGAGCGACCCGAAGGGCGTGCAGCTCACGCACGGCAATTTCGTGGCGCAGTTGCAAAATATCGGCGTCTCCCACGGGGAGGTGCTCAACGAGCGCGGGTCGACGATCCTTTTTCTCCCGCTTTCGCACGTGCTCGCGCGCGGCGTGCAACTCATTTGCCTCGCGCTCGGGATGCGCGTCGCCCACCTCTCCGATACGTCACGCGTCATCCCCACCTTCGCGGAGATCCGCCCGACGTTTGTCATGGTCGTTCCGCGCGTGCTCGAAAAAATCCTTAACGCGGTCGCCGCGCAGGCCGATAAAAAGCATGTGGGGCGCCTGTGGAAGGACGCGCGTGAAACAGCCGTGCGGATCGGCATGATTGGGGAAGGTTTTCACGAGAAGGAACGGCCGAAGCTTCCGTTCCACCTCGCGGTGAAGCGTGCGCTTTACGAGCGCGTCTTCTATCGAACCATTCGCACGCTCTTGGGTGGGAACATTCAGTACATCCTGTGCGGCGGCGCGAAACTTCACCCCTCGCTCGCGCTCGCTTTTCGCGGCTTCGGTATCCCGATCATCGAGGGCTATGGCCTCACGGAGACGACCGCCCCGATCGCCGCGAACCGCCCGGGCGACCTCACGGCGGGCAGCGTGGGTGTCCCCGTTCCCGGCACGACGATCCGTATCAGCGAGGAAGGTGAGGTGCTTGCGAAGGGGCCCGGGGTCTCGCCTGGTTACCGCAATCCCGAGCACACGGCGGCGGCATATTCCGACGGTTTCTTGCGCACCGGTGATTTGGGAAGTCTCGATAGTTCCGGCCGCCTCACGTTGAGCGGTCGCTCGAAGGATGTCATCGTGACCTCCGGCGGTAAGACGATCGAGCCCGCCGGCTGGGAGGGCGCCGTCGAACAGCATCCGAGCGTGGCGTACGCGGTCGCCGTTGGCGATGATCGTCCCTACCTCACGGCGCTTCTCATCGAGCACACGGAGGACGGCGAGGTCTCGGGTGACGACATCGAGATCATTGAAAATCCCAAGCTCATCGCGGAAATCCTGCCCTATCTCGAGAACGCGAACCTCGACGTGTCGCGAACGGAGCGCATCAAGAAGTTTGCGCTCGTGAGGGCGAATCTCGCGGACCCGAACCTAGTGACGCCTTCGCTCAAGCTGCGTCGCGCGGCCTTCCTCGAGAAGGCGAAAGCGGCGATCGAGGAGCTTTATGAGAAAGCGCCGAAGGCGTCGATTCACGAAATCGTGAAGCGTGAGATCGTCGAAAAGGCCTCGGAGATCAAGGCGAAAAGGGCAGACAAGCCGGAAAAGAGTGAGTCCTCTGGCGAGTAGTGCCAGCTAAAGGGGTACGTACACTTGTACGGCCGAACATGCGCTTCGGCCCGCGCACGAAAAGAAGGGTTTTTCCGTGAACGTTGTTGAATGGGCGATCAGCATCATGAGCTCGATGGGGGGCTTCGGCGTGATGCTCCTGCTGCTGCTCGAATGCGTGTTTCCGCCGATCCCCTCGGAAGTGATCCTTCCGCTTGCGGGCGTAACCGCGGGAACGGGCGAACACTCGTTCTGGGTGTTGCTGATCTGGTCGGTGATCGGCTCGACGCTGGGCGCCTACATCCTTTACGGACTCGGGCGAATTCTCGGTCCCGAGCGCACGCGCGCCCTGTTCATCAAGCTCCCGCTTATCAACGTCGAGGATTACGAAAAGACGAACACCTGGGTCGACAAGCACGGGATGCAGGGCGTTTTCTTCGGGCGTTTCATTCCGGGCATCCGCTCGCTCATCTCGATTCCCGCGGGCATGTTTGCGATGAAACTCCCCATGTTCACACTGCTGACGGCCCTGGGAAGCGCGATATGGAACTCGATCTTCCTCGCGTTCGGCTACTTCCTTGGCACGCAATGGCACGTGATCGAGCCTTACACGGACATCTTCTCGAAGGTCTGCTACGTGCTCGTCATCCTCGTGGTGCTCTACTTCTTCGTGAAGCTCGTTCGCCGTGAGCGCCGCCGCAAGAGCCTCGGCCTTCCCGACCCAGACGACGCCGTCAAATAATGTCTGGCGAGCGCGAAGTCGGCGTGGGGCCCTGGCAGGGGGACTGGCCGAAGGAACCTCACTACGATCCGGCACTGCTTGAAGCAGGCGACCGTCGGAACGTTCCCGACCGATACCGGTACTGGCGCCGCGAAGCGATTATCGCGGACCTCGACGCCCACTACCGCAACGGCCTGCACGTCGCGATCGAGAACATCGACCACGACTTCAATATCGGCTCGATCGTGCGCACCGCGAACGCGTTCGGGGTCGCAGCCTTCCACATCGTTGGAAAGAAGCGGTGGAATCGACGCGGAGCGATGGTCACGGATCGATACCAGCACGAGTTTCACCACGCGAGGCCCGAAGACTTCCTTCAGTGGGCTCGCGACAACGATCGCGCGGTCGTCGCGGTCGATATCGTCCCCGGCGCCGTCCCTCTCGAACACACGCGCTTGCCGAAAAACGCCGTGCTCGTGTTCGGCGAAGAAGGCGGGGGAGTGTCGAAGCCGCTTATCGATGCGGCTGCGCTCACGGTCGCGATTTCTCAGTTCGGCAGCACGCGCTCGATCAACGTCGGGCACGCCGCCGCGATCGTCATGCACACGTGGGTGAGTCAGCACGTCGAGATTCCGCGCGACCTAACGCTGTAGCTGCCAGAGCCGCGAGGGTCGTCAGAAAGGTCTCTGACCTGCGCAGTAGGCTAAAAAGGCAACGCTATGAGTTGCTGACAATCCGAACCATGGTTAGGAGCACACCATGAGCATCACCGTCAAGGCCCTCCAGAAAACCGGCCCGGATCAGCCCTTCAAGGTCGTCGCCATCGAACGCCGTGAGCCACAGGGGACCGACGTCCTCATCGACATTAAGGCCGCCGGCGTGTGCCACAGCGATATCCACACGATTCGCAATGAGTGGGGCCCCGCGAAGTTCCCACTCGCCGTGGGCCACGAGATTGCGGGAGTGGTCGAGGCCGTCGGCCCCGACGTCACGAAGTACAAGGTCGGCGACCGCGTTGGCGTCGGCTGCCTCGTCGGTTCGTGTGGCGAGTGCGAGCAGTGCAACAAGGGTTTCGAGAACAATTGCCTGAACGGCGCGATCAGCACCTACAACGCGATCGATGAGGACGGCACCGTCACTCAGGGCGGCTACTCGCAAAAGGTCACCGTGCGCGAGCGTTTCGTGTGCCGCATTCCCGACTCACTCGACTTTGATGTGGCCGCACCGCTTCTGTGCGCAGGTATCACGACGTACTCACCACTCGCGACGTGGGAGGTTGGCGAAGGCCAGAAAGTCGCGGTCGCGGGTCTCGGCGGGCTCGGCCACATGGGCGTGCAGATCGCCACGGCGAAGGGCGCCGAGGTGAGCGTCATTTCTCGCTCGCGTAAGAAGGAAGAGGACGCACTCTCGCTCGGGGCGAAGGAACTCCTCGCCACCGGTAAGGACGAGAACTTCTTCGAGACCCACAAAGGCAAGTTCGATTTCATTCTCAACACGATCAGTGCTGAGTTCGACCTCCCGGGCTTCATGGATCTGCTCAAGCCGGGCGGAAAGATGGTGCTCGTCGGCCTTCCTCCCGAGGGTATGCCGATCCCCACCCGTGCCCTCACGGGCGGTCGCAAGGTTCTCGCAGGCTCGAATATTGGTGGGCTCCCCGAGACCCAGGAGATGCTTGACTTCTGTGGAGAACACAACATCGGCGCGAAGATCGAGGTCATCGGCGTGAACGACGTCGACGCGGCCTACGATCGCGTCGTCAAGGGGGATGTGCACTTCCGATTCGTCATCGATACCTCGACGTTCGACGACGCAGAGGTTGAGGAGGTCTGAGCCCCGCTCAGTCTTCGCCGATTTCCACGAGTCCTGACTCGTAGGCCGCCACGACAATCTGCGTGCGGTCGCGAAGGCATAGTTTTTGCAGGATGTGGGACACGTGGGTTTTCACGGTGGGCTCCGCGAGAAACATCGTGGAGCCCACTTCGGCATTAGAGAACCCTTTCGCGATGAGTTTCGCGACCTCGCGCTCGCGGTCCGTGAGGGCAGCGATGGCCTTGGTGAGGGCGGGATCGGTCCGACGCTGGCTGCGCGAAAGCGCCCCAAAATCTTCAATGACTTTCCGCGTGATGGAGGGGGAGAGGAGGGCCCCACCGCGATAGACCTTCCGCACGGCATCGACGAGTTCCTCGACTTCGGCGTCCTTGAGCAGGAAGCCGCTCGCGCCTCCCTTGAGAGCCGTGAACACGTAGTCGTCGGCGTCGAATGTAGTGAGGATGATGATGCGCGGCGCGGGATCGAGGCCAGCGCGGAAGATTTCCTCCATCGCGGCGAGCCCGTCGAGGTTCGGCATACGGATGTCCATGAGGATGATGTCGGGTCGATTCTTGAGCGCGGCGTCGATAGCTTCGCGGCCGTCGGCGGCAGTGGCCACGACGTCGATGTCTGCTTGCGCTGCGAGGAGTGCCTCGAAGCCGGCGCGCACCATGGGCTGGTCGTCAGCGATGATGACGCGGATGGGGGAGTTCTGGCTCATGTCTTAAGCCTAGGTCACAGGGCGCGCCCTCACGCGAATAACGGCTCATCCATAAGTATTGCCGTGATCAAGACCGGGGAGTGATGCCGAGTTCTGTCGGGGCCTCTACGGTTAACCCATGGCAGAAGTGGGAGAGAAGGCACCCGGCGCACACACGGTCGCGCCGTGGTCGAAAGCGCCGCTGAGAGCGCACGCCAAGCAACTGGGACGCGACTTCCTCTACGTCTTCCCAAGTCTCGTGCTCGGCCTTCTCGTGGGTGGCGCGCTCTTTATACTCGGCTTTCTCACCGTCTTTTCGCTTGCCTTTCTCCTCATTGGTCTTCTGTTCTTACCGGGCATCCTGCTCGCGGGCGGTTTCGCTGCTGACCTCACGAGAATTCGCTCCAACGTGTGGAGCGGTGAAAAGGTGCTTCGCCCTCGCACGAAAGTTCCCGAGTTTCACTCGTTCGCCGACTACTTCCGTCTCCTCGGAAACCTGCGACTGTGGCTCGACTTCATCAGCGAAGCCCTCGTTCTCAACACCGTGCGCGTGAGCGCTGCGTTGGTCCTGGGCACCCAGGCTGTTTTCACGCTTCTTTGCGGTCTGTTCTTCCCGTTCGTCACGCTCATTGATTTCTCGTACGAGTCGGGAATGGCGAGTTTTGTTATTCGAAGGTTCAACCCAAACGTGGGTCTCGAGCCATACGCGCGAACGCTCGCCTTAGTTGACTCGGCGCTCTATGTCGGCCTTGGCCTCGTGCTCCTCGCCCTGTTTCCCTTCACCCTGCACATTGCCGCGCGTCTTGAGAACGGCCTCGTGCGCGAGATTCTCGAAGGGGACTCCTTCGCGACGATCAGCTTCAAGGGATGGGCGACCGCGGTCATCGCGGTCATCGCGCCGATTCGCATCACTTTTTCGGGTGACGGTGCCCTGTGGGAGCACATCGCGCCGCGGTACCTTCCCTTCGGCCTGTTCACGATTCCGGTCGCGGGGCTGTCCTTTTCTTTGCTCGCGCTCACCTGGACGCTCGCCTTCATCTTCCTCGTGCGGCGGCCAAAGCTCGGCTCCGTGCTCGCCTGCGTCGCGTTTGTGGTGTCCTACGGCGGGATCATCACGCTCACCATCGTGAAGTTCAATGGCCAGGTGTTCATGCCCGGCACGGAGGTTCCGGTTCTACTCGCCGGACTCGCCCTCTTCACCCTGAGCCTTCACCGGAACGTCAAACACAGCACCGGGGTATTTGGTGCCTTCGGTGTGATCGCGCTGATGGGAACGATTGCGAGGTGCGTGGTGACGCACGGGCGCGCCTCCACTTCCGTGGACTTCATCCAGTGGAGCTTCCTCATTCTGGGCGTCATGCTTGTCATGTGGATCGTCGCGGCGGCCTTCGGATACGGGCTTCGCTGGCTCGCCGATTCGGCTCGCGACGTTTCGCGTGAACGGGCGGCACGCCGCGAAGCCGAAGAGCGCCAAGAGCGTGCCTTCGCCGAGAGCGCCGAGCTCAGCGAGAGAGCCCGTATTGCGCGCGAAATGCACGACGTGGTCGCCCACTCGATGTCGGTCATCAGCGTCCAAGCACAGACCGCTCCCTACCGCCTCGCAGAATCACAACTCGACGAAGCGACACGCGCCGAATTCGCCTCAATCGCCGCGACCTCGCGCAACGCCCTTCAAGAAATGCGTGCTCTTCTCACGATGCTGCGCGGAACCGGTAGCGAAGAAGACGTCGCGAGGGCCCCGCAGCCCGAGCTCAAGGATCTCCCCGAACTCGTGCAGCGCTCGCGCGATGCCGGCGCCCACGTGAGCCTCACCGTGCCAGAGGCGGGCATCCCCACAGTCCCCGCAACCGTCGGACTCGCCCTCTACCGCGCCGCCCAGGAGGGACTCGCCAACGCGCTCAGGCACGCACCCGGAAGCGACATTCACATCACGCTCATGACGAGTGAACATGTCACCGGCATCGACGTCGTCAATACCGCACCGCCCGAGGACTTCGAGCCTGCGCCCGGCTCCGGAATGGGGCTGCGCGGCGTTCGCGAGAGGGCCAACGCGCTCGGCGGCACCGTGAATGCGGGGGCGCATGCCGACGGTTCCTACAGCCTCATCGTGCGAATTCCGCACGCCGGAACGTGGGCAGCCGTCGGATAGCCCACGCCCCAGTGACCACTCGTGTGGCTCAGCTCTCACGTTTCGTGCTGGGAGTGGCCCGTCCCTGAGCGTCCCGAACGACGTGTGGAAGAATGAAAGGGCAAACGCAACGTGGATCTGCGAGGTACACGGGTGCCCGCGATCCCCACTCGAAGGAGCACACATGCCTGTTGCAACCCCGGAACAGTTCAACGAAATGATCGACCGCGCGAAGGAAGGCAAGTTCGCCTACCCCGCGATCAACGTGTCGAGCTCGCAGACCGCGATCGCCGCACTCCAGGGCTTCGTCGAAGCTGAGTCTGACGGCATCATTCAGGTGTCCGTTGGCGGCGCCGAGTACCTCTCCGGTTCGACCGTGAAGAACCGCGTTCGCGGCTCGATCGCTCTTGCGAAGTTCATCCACGAGGTTGCCGAGGACTACAACACCACGGTTGGCGTTCACACCGACCACTGCGCGAAGGAAAACCTTCCCACCTGGGTTGAGCCCCTCATCGAATGGGACCTCAACGAGCGCGTCAACAAGGGCCTGAACCCGCTGTTCACCTCCCACATGTGGGACGGCTCGGCCGTTCCGGTCGACGAGAACCTTGAGATCGCTAAGCGCCTCCTCGAGAAGACCGTGGAAGCGAAGAAGATCCTCGAGATCGAAGTTGGCGTCGTCGGCGGCGAGGAAGACGGCTACTCGGCGGACGTCGACGAGTCGAAGCTCTTCTCGACCCCTGAAGACGGTCTCAAGACCGCCGAAGCCCTTGGCCTCGGCGAAAACGGCCGCTACATCACCGCCCTCACCTTCGGTAACGTGCACGGCGTGTACAAGCCGGGCAACGTTCGCCTCACGCCGTCGATCCTCCTCGATATCCAGAAGGCCGTTGGCGAGAAGTACGGCAAGGACATGCCGTTCGACCTCGTGATGCACGGTGGCTCGGGTTCGACCCTCGAAGAGATCCAGGAAGCTGTCGACAACGGCGTCATCAAGATGAACGTTGATACCGACACTCAGTACGCCTTCTCGCGTCCCGTTGCGGGCCACATGCTCGAGAACTACGAAGGCGTTCTCAAGATTGATGGCGAGGTCGGCAACAAGAAGATGTACGACCCGCGCTCGTGGGGCAAGAAGGCCGAGGCTGGCATGGCAAAGCGCGTCGTCGAGGCGTGCGAGAACCTCCGCTCGGCTGGCCACAAGATGTGATCCTCGCCTGAGGTAGCGAAAGCGCCCTTCCCGAATAGCGGGAGGGGCGCTTTCGTATAGCGGGAGGGGCGCTTTGTATCGCCAGGTGTTTAAAGGCGGGTGCTCAGATCACGCGTGAGTCGCCCGTCGAGATGATCTCCTTGCCGAAGGGGAAGCAGGTGATGGGGATGAGCTTGAGGTTCGCCCACGCAAGCGGAAGGCCGATGATGGTGACGGCCTGTGCGAGTGCGGTCGCGACGTGGCCTGCCGCAAGCCACAGGCCCGCGATGAGGAACCATACGACGTTGCCGAGAGTCCCGACTGCACCGGGGGACCGCACCTGTACGGCTTCGCGGCCGAACGGGAGGATCACGTAGCTCGCGATGCGGAAGCTCGCGACACCGAACGGGATCGTGACAATGAAAATGCACGCGAGGATACCCGCGAGGATGTAGCCAAGCCACAGCCAAAGGCCGGCGGTAAGAACCCAAATGATGTTGAGAATGACGTTGATGATGGTGCGCATACCACCAACGTACTCCCCGAAACGAAAGAGCGCGAGGGCCGTCCGGGCCAGCGTGCTACGGCATTAGCGAGCGCCGTCCGTGGCATCGAGCGCAACCCACGGATCCGGCTCGTGAGTGAAACGATTGCGAAGGTCGCGACGCACGATTTCAATACTCCACATCCAGATGATGTGGCCGAAGAACTCGCTCACGTGCTCCTGCCACGGCTGATCCCACGGCGCGGGCACCGTGCCGAGCGCAGGCATGAGCAGAACGTGGAAAACGACGTGGATGACGATGCCGAATGCTGCACCCTGCCACAGAGTGATCTTGGGGAAACGCTCGGCAACAACGCAGTAGAGAACCGCGAAGACAATCGCAAAGCTGAAGTGGACGATGAAGCTCATGATTGGCAGGCCGTTGCCATTGAAATGAACGAGCGTGTGGGTGAAGTCCTCGCTGAGTCCCAGTTGCTGTAGGAGCTGCTGCGGCGGGTTGGTGGCGTTGCGCTCGGGTGTGCGCGGTGGGAACGGCACCTCCCAGCCGAACTTCACGATTGCGGAGAACAAGCCGCCGATGAGGCCCACGAGGAGAGCGGTCGCGTAGCGGCGGCGAGAAGGATCTGTGGTCGAAGGAAGTGCCATGATTGCCTTTCGAATGTGGCCCGACGGTTGCCAGGCCACCGTCGGACTCAAAAGCGCACCCTGGGCGCGCGCCTTTCACCCTAGCCACCCATGCACCCGGTAGGGAGGTCGAAAGTCCGCACGCCGTGAACCTCCGCGGATCAGTCACGGAAGCGGTCTCACAATGTGGGGGAAGCGCCCTTTATCCCTGCATCGGGGGCCCGCGCGACTAGACTAGATCCGTTTTCAACGATCCGGAGGGCGAGGAAGGCGGAGCACGCGTGTCACAGTCGCAGGGCCTCTTGAGGGGAACGCCGTGGAAAGCGATCGTGCTCTTCTCGGTGCCGCTTTTGATCGGCAACGTCGTGCAGCAGCTCTACCAGTTCGTCGATGCGATGGTCGTGGGCCGCCACCTCGGTGTCCTCGCTCTTGCCTCGGTGGGGGCGAGCATGAGTCTTCTGTTCCTCATCACGGGTTTTGCGTGGGGCATGACGAGTGGTTTCGCGATCCCCGTCGCGCAAGCGTTCGGCGCGAACGACATCAAGGGGCTCAGACGTTCGGTTGCGGCCGGAGCGATTCTCTCAGGCGCCACGAGCCTCCTCATGACACTCGTCGGCACTATATTCATTCGCCCGTTGCTCCAGCTCATGAAAACCCCGCCGGAACTCATCGACGACGCCGCGACGTTCGGGTTCTGGAGCTTTCTGTTCATGTTTACGCTCGTGTTCTTCAACTTCCTCGCGGCGATTATCCGCGCGGTGGGGGACTCGCGCACACCTCTCGTGTTTCTCGCGATTGCGTGCCTTCTCAATGTCGCCCTCGTGATCGTCTTTGTGGCGGTGCTCGACTGGGGTATCGCCGGCGCGGCGTTCGCCACGGCGGTCTCGCAGCTCACATCGGTGCTTCTCTGCGTCACCTGGGTGCGGTGGCGCATCCCCGTGCTGCACATGGGCCTCGACGACTGGAAAGTGACGATGCCTGAGCTGCGAGAGCATTTGAACCTGGGCCTTCCGCTCGGCTTCCAGACCTCGGTGATTGCGATCGGCACGATCGCCGTCCAGGTGCGCCTCAACGACCTCGGTCCCAACGCGGTCGCTGCTTTCACCGCGGCAGGAAGGGTCGATGGCATCGCCGTCACCTTCCTCGCGTCCCTCGGGCTCGCAACCTCGACCTTCGTCGCGCAGAACTACGGTGCGCGCCAGATCGATCGCGTCAAGCACGGTGTGCGGCAATCGCTCGTCGTGAGCATCATCGTGTCGATCGCGATCGGCCTTGCCCTGTTCCTCCTCGGCGCAGTGTTCGTCGAGCTCTTCATCGGGAATGAACAGCCGGTGGTGCTCAACCTTGCCCATGACGCCCTCAAGATCTACTCCGTGGCCTATTGGACCCTTGGAGTGCTGTTCGTGGTGCGCGGCGCGCTTCAGGGACTCGGTCATATGAAGCCTCCGTTCTACTCGGGCATCGCCGAGCTCGTCATGCGCGTCTTCACCGCCGTTGTGCTCGGCGCTCTTTTTGGCTTCATCGGTGTTGCGTGGGGCGCGCCGCTCGCATGGATCGGGTCGATCGCGCTGCTCATTCCCTCCTACATCGTCATTAGCCGGAAGCTTGATGAACGCACCTACCGCTCGGGGCCGCGCACCGAAGAGATTGAGGTTCTCTCCGCGCCGTTGCTCGCCGAGAAAGGCGTCGTGGCTGACCCGACGATCCTTCAGGGCGAAAGCTTCGAGGACGTGCGCACGGGCCCGATCCCGATCGTCCGTGACCGCGGTGAAACCGGTCAGTTCCCCGCTCTTGACGAGACCTATGTCCTCATGGATGACCAATCCACATCCGAGAATCCGGAGGATGAACAGCGGTAGAACCACGAGTGACGCAAGAGTGAGTTTCTGCCAGGTTTGATGGTGCATACTTGCCTGTGCCCCGCGCGGGAAGAGTGCCCGCTGCCGAGCAGGAAGGTTCACCGTGTCCGCACAAGGCCGCACATTGACACCGCTCGTCGAGATCATCGACGAGATGCTGCTTATTTCGCGCCGAATCCAGGCTCTCGACGTTGACATTCCTGGCATGCGAGGGCTCTCAACGGTCGAAGCGATGATCCTTCGACATATCGGCCGGACCCCGGGTATTACGCCGGGAAAGGTGGCCGAAGACATCATCCTGCGGCCATCAAACGCGAGCGCCGCGATCCGCGACCTCGAGAGCAACGGGCTCGTCGGCCGCGTGCCAGACATGGTTGATCGCCGCTCCAACCACCTGTTCATCACCGAAAAGGGCGAGCGGGCCGTCGCAGCTATGCACGAGGCATGGGAACAGTACTACTCGGGAACGCTCGCTGCCGATGACGTTGAGGACGCCCGCGCCCTCGTGCGTGCGATGGGTGAGCGGGTGCGCGCCACGATGACGGGCGAGGACGCCGAAGAGGAAGGGGCCTAGCGCGAGCCTCGCCCCTGCGCGTTACCCATGACCTGGCGCAACGCGGGAAGAACATCGGCAAGGAATACGCCTGCCATGACGAAACCGATGATCTGAAGCATGATCGTGAAAGGCCCCACGCCGCGCCCGAATCCTGTGACAACACCGATCACGAGCGCACCAGCGGTCATAAGCGCCCAAAACGTCTTCGTCCGCTTAAAGGCTGCGTCGTAAGCCCTCGCTGGGAAACGCAGGGCATTCACGAGTGCCCACGCCTCGATCGCCACAAAAACGATGGCGAGGGCGAGCGACAGGTAGTACGCGATGGTGTAGGTAATCACGGATTCATTCTACGGTCGGGATCGGTGCGGTCGGTGATGAGAAGCTCGAGCGCTTCGGTCGAGGCGGGAGGCTCAACCGCCTTCATTTCGCGCGTAATGGGGCGCGGGCCCACGATATCCGCGTCGGCGACGACGATGAGGGACGGCAGGAAGCGGCGCGCGTCAGAGCTCGGAAGGCCGGTCGCCTCGAGGAGATCGACCGCGAGGGCACGCAGCTGAATGACGAGGGAGATCCCCTCAAAATGGCCGAGGCGCCCGACGGTCCCCTCCGCCGTAGCGAGCAGAGTTTCGGGAGTGAGATGAGCGCAAAAGAGGCGAAGCTTGCGCCGAGCCTTCGTGAAGTCCGCCTCCGTGTCGACACCGGCCTGGATCTCGTCGATGGCGTCGACTGCCGCGGTGAAGGCCTCGGCCAGATTTGGAAACGTGTGGGGCTGCGTGACACGCAAGAATTCGGCCTCTCGTCGCGCGATCACTCGAGCGTTGCGCATGGCGCGGTCGCTTCCCACAAGCAGGTGCTGCACGCGGTTGACGTGTTCGTGATGGCGGTGGAGGGTCGGCGAGTAGCTCGTGAGCTCATTAGCTGTGTCGTTCGCGAGGGCCCAGGCATCGGTATGAAGCTGCGATGTGTTCCTCAGGTGCGTGAGCGCCTTCGTCGCGAGCCGCATGTCGCCTACGCGCGCCGCCTCAGCAAGCTGCGTGAGAGTGTCCTTGAGCTCGGTAAAGAAACTATCGGCAGCCTTTCGCTGCTCCCGGCGAGGGTCGCGTGAGAAAGCGATGTGGACGATAAGCCCGAGCGAGATGCCCGTAATCGCATCGAGTGCTCGCCCCTGCGGTGTCATGGTCGGGGTTTGCGGCAAAAGCAGCACGATCATCGACTGGATGCCCACCTGGATCGAGAAGATGACGCTTGCCTTGATGAAGCGCGAGAACATCAGCGACACGAGGAGTGTGACGAAGAGTTGCCATGTGCCCGATCCAATGACGAGGCGGGCGATTTCGCCGAGGATGATCCCCGGGAATACGCCCGTGCTCATGTCGATGCTCTTGCGGATTTTCGTTTCGAGCGTGAGCCCGATGATGAGGAAAGCGGTGATGCCGGCGTAGAACGGCGCGACGTGGCCCCACAGATGCTGCGAGAGCCAAAAGGCGGCCGAGGCAGTGAATGCCGCAAGCAGAATCTGCCAGGCGCCGTCGCGGGCGCGGTTAGCACCGGAGCGCGCCCATTTTCGATACCGGGACTCCTTCACTCCTTCACCCTCCTCGCGGGGGCGACGGGTTCGCGAAGGCGCAGCTCAAGAAGCTTATCGATCTCGAACCACTCCCCGTCGCGGCCGCCGCGGCCCACGATGAGAGGAGCGCTCTTTGGCTCGAGCGTCGCCCCCTTGAGGCGCGTGAGGAGGTCGCCCGGGGCTGAAAGGATGTAGTAGTTGCCGTCGGTATCGATCCCGACCGTGCGATCCGACTTCAGGTACCAACCGACGTGAGTGGTTTTCACGGGACGCGAGCCCTTGTAGGGGAGTGCTCGCAGGGGGTGCGGTTCGATTCCGGCTTCGCGCAGGCGTGCAATCCCGTCGCGGATGATCGCCGTGGCCTTCTCGTGCTCCTCGCGCTCGGCTCGGCGCAAGTTACGTTCCTGGACCTCGAAGATCTCCGCTTTGCGGGACTTCCACTCCTCGTCCACGTGGGACTCCTTTTGACTATCGGCGAAGCTGCGCCGTTTTCGGGCGTTGGCCGTGGTCGCGTTCGGCAACGATCGTGACTTGCGAGGCGTCGAGCCGCACGGTTGCCTCACCGACCTCGAAGGCAACGATGAGGGCGGCATCGTGGGGGACCGCGCGCTTGAGAACAGCCAGTGCAACCGGCCCTTCGTCGGCATGGAGCGCACTCGAGGTGAGCTCTCCCACCTTCTTGGATCCGAAGAAGACGTCCGCTCCAACGGGGGCGGGCATGTCCTGAGAGCCGTCAAGGTGGAGGCGCACGAGCCTCCGGGGTGGCTGACCAAGATTGAGAACCTTCGCGACCGTTTCTTGGCCACGATAGCAGCCCTTAGCCGTGTGAACGGCGGTGCGCAAAAGATCGAGCTCATGCGGGATCGTTTTTTCATCGACCTCCCGCACGAGACGAGGGCGATGATTCACGATGCGCAGCGCCTCCGCTGCCCACAGTCCCGCGAAGAGTTCGGGTTTTCTCAGTGGCGCGTCCGGCTTGCGAAGCTCGGCGTCGCTCACGAGCGACAGCCGCCAAGGCTCGGGAAACTCCGGATCGGGACCATAGGCCACACCGCCGACAGCGACCTTAGGCCAGTGCTGGATCCACACGGCTGCGGGGGCGGGCGCCTCGCCGCAGACGTCCGCAAGCGGAGCGCACGATCCGAGCACGTGGAGGTCGTCGCGGTCGACGAGGTCGATACGGTTGGCGAACGTCATGAGCTCGAGATACGCGCGAAGACGCTCGCGCGTGCCCGGATCGGTGATGAGGAAGAATGAGTCGCCGCCAGTTGCCACCTGCATGAATGCTTCCACTCGCCCCTGTGGGCTGAGCACGCATGCCTCGAATGAGTCGCCCTCGGCGCGATCGGTAAATACCTGGGAGGTCACGGTCGTGAGCCACGGGGCGCGATCTTCACCTCGCACTTCGAGAACCTCGAAGTGGCCAAGATCGACGATGGCCCTGCCCGCTACAAGCCGCCGCTGCTCACGCAGGGGAGCACCGTAGTGCGCGGGGACCGCGGCATCGGGCCCGGTCTCCTCGTGGATCGCGCGAAAACTGATGAGGGGAGCGGGGCTCACGCCTCTGCCTTACCTTCATCGGCGGCACGGTCGAGCTCGACCGAAAGATACGGGCGCAGCGACGCGGGGGAGGAGCCGACCTCTTGAAGCCACATGAGGCGCCCGCCCACGAGCCCAAACATGCGCGCACCGTGAGAATCGGCGCCGTTTGCCCCACCGAGGTCTTGGGTCGCGAGCTGGATACGCGGGCCGCGCACCTCTCCCGCCCAGTGTTCTGCGGGCGTGAGGCCAAATGCGCCTCGGCGCTGCATGGTCAGGCTCACGCCGTGAGACAGATAGCTTTCGGGGCTTCCGGGCTTCGCGTTTTGCGCGGCCTCTTCGTCCTGGCCGGGAAGCACTCCCGTCGTGCGCCACGTGCCCTTTTCCTCAAGGAGAAGCTCGCGCACAAGCTCGGTCGCGTTCGTTGATTGGGAGGCGTCGGGCCCTTCCTCACCCTTCTCGTAGAACGCCGTTGTTGGCGGTTCGGGAGCAGGCGAGTCGAGAACCCACGTGCGCATCGACCATGCGAGCCCACCGGAGGAATCCGGGGCCACGGTGAGACGCTGCTCGATCGCGCGACCGACCTCGTCGCCGTTTTCTCCCCTGAGCTGTACGGCGCCGGTGCCCTCCCAGGCGCCCACGAGCCACGCGAGCGGGTAGAGCGACGGGTCGAGATTCTCATCGATGACGATGGGCACAAGAACTCCCTACTGACTAGTGGTGAAAGAACACGTCATTAACGTTTCGCGCGGTGGGCGTATTCCCCGGTACGCACATCCCTACGCGGTGGGGATGACGGTGAGTCCGAGGTCGGCGGGGACGTAACTGAGGGCGACCTCGAGGAACAGTAGCGCGAGGATGCCCGTAAGGGCGATCGGCGCGATGGCAACGGCGAGGGACCGGCGCGGATCGGACGCTCCGATCACGCGCGAGAGGAGGAAGAACACGAAGAGTGCAGCGGTGCACAGGACCGCCCCTGCGAGTGTCGACATCGCGATGATCGACGGGGGGTAGTGGAGAGCCCACCCGAGGAACCCGGAGGTGAGTGCACCGAGCGTGATCGCGCCGCTGACACGCGCCGGGGCGGGAAGCGGAAGCGCGAGGAACAGGGTGCCGAGCGCGAGTCCCATCGTCATAGCAAGGAGGAATCCGACGGTTGCGGGCCCGTTCGTCGAGGCGAGGGACCAGCATTTCAGCCAGATGACGGTGAGGGTCGCGATGAGGGCGCCGCTTGCCGTTCCCGAAATGGACAGCGTGAGGCGTGAGCGCTCGCGGCGAAGCATTTCGTGGGCAAAACTCAGAAAGAGTGAAACGGCGATGACGATGACGAGCTTCGATGTGAGGCCCGTCGTGCCGAAGATGAGTGCGAGGGCGAGCGAGCCCAGGCCTGCGAGGGCCATGATGATCGCGCTGCCCGTTCGACTCGGAAGTTCGAGCAGGCGCGGCCAACTCACGCACATGAGCACAACGAAAAGAGCGAGGATGCCGGCGAGGGTCTCGCCGCTGTAGACGGGAAGGGCCATGGCGGCGGCGAGTGCGAGTGCACACGCGCCCGTGAGGGGTGCTCGCTCACTCGGTGTCATGCTTCAACCAATCATTTCTATGGATTACGCCTCATGGAAGTCTACGGTCCCGCGTGTGCCAAACGCACGTGGGAGGGGCGTACTACACTTGGGGAGGCCCTGAGCTGTCGTTTCGAGGAGAGTTAATCCCGTGGCACGCGAACAATCCCCGATCCTCGCGGCAGGAGCGCTCGTTTGGCGTGAAAAGCGCGGTAAGCTGCAGGTTCTTCTCGTGCATCGGCCGAAGTACGCAGACTGGTCGATTCCGAAGGGGAAGCTTGAGGCGGGTGAGTCCTTCGTCGCGGCGGCGATTCGCGAAGTGGAGGAGGAGACCGGGTACCGGATCCGTCTTGACCGCCCTCTTCCGACGGTTGACTACCGCACGAACGGCCGACCGAAAACGGTGCGGTACTGGGTAGCGCGGGTTCGCGCCCAGGCGGGCCCGGGCCCTAAGAATCCCAAGGAGATCGATAAGGTCGAGTGGGTCGAGGCATCAAAAGCTCTGGAAATTCTCACGCGCAAATCCGATCGGGATCTCCTCACCCGCCTTCTTGATTTCGCGAAGGAGGGTGAGCTCGATACGACGCCGGTGATCGTCCAGCGTCACGCCGCCGCGCAGTCGCGTGCGAAGTGGCGCAAGGGGGATGAGAGAACGAGGCCGCTCAGGCGCAAGGGACGCAAGCAGGCGGCGGCGCTGCCCCCACTACTTGGCGCGTACGCCCCGAAGACCGTCGTGACCTCGCCTTGGCGTCGCTGCCTCGAAACGATCGAGCCGTTTGCGCACGAGGGTGGGATTGACATCGTTGAGAAACCCGAGCTCACCGAACACGCGCATGAGAAGCGGCCGGCGCGTGCTGCCGCGGTCATGGAGCGAGCGATTGCCGAAGCGGCACGTACCGTCGTCTGTACTCACAGACCCGTGCTGCCGACCATTATTGCGGCTGCGAAGCACGCGTGCACGAAGGAGGCGCGGGGGAAGCTCCCTCGCGAGAACCCGTACCTCGCGCCGGGGGAGATGCTCGTGTTGCACACGAGTGAACGCGGTCGCATCGTTGATGTGGAAAGGCACCTTCCCAACATCGGTTAGAGCCCATGACAGCGGTGATGTGCCCCACGTTGAACGGGCGCAATTAGTGGCAAAGGATGCCTCTGAGCAGGGAAAAGTCTGTTATACGAGACGCCTGGCTGAAAATTCTCGCATGAGTTCACCGTTTGTTTACCTGGGAATACTCGCGGCGTCACTTGGGGCTTCTACGTTCGTTGTGTCCACCTACGACCCGTATCCCAGGCTTTAGCAGCCTCGAAAGGACACTCGTGAACCTCAAGAAGAAGTTCGTTTCCGCAACCGCCCTCGGCCTCGCAGGCGCCTTCGCTCTCGCAGCGTGCGGTGGCGACTCCTCCGACAAAGGCAAGAGCGAAGGCACCAAGGGCTCGTCGAGCGCATCCGGTGACGTCTCGGGCACCCTCGCAGGCGCCGGCGCTTCCTCGATGGAAGACGCACAGGGCGCGTTCATCGGTGGCTTCATGGCTCAGAACTCGGGCGCCACGGTGACCTACGACGCTGTTGGCTCGGGTAAGGGCCGCGAGCAGTTCCTCGCTTCCGCCACCAACTTCGCCGGCTCGGATGCCTACCTCAAGGATGAAGAGGTTGCCAAGTCGAAGGATCGTTGCTTCGGCGGCGAGGCTTTCGACATCCCCGTCTACATCTCCCCGATCGCGGTTGTGTACAAGCTCGACGGCGTGAAGGATCTCCAGCTCTCGCCCGACACCCTCGCGAAGATCTTCGCTGGCGACATCAAGAAGTGGAACGACGAGGCCATCAAGGCTGACAACCCCAACGTTGAGCTCCCTGACCTCGACATCGTTCCGGTGCACCGCTCGGACAAGTCGGGCACCACCGAGAACTTCACCGAGTACCTCGCTGCCGCCGCCCCCGATTCGTGGAAGCACGGCGCTATCGAGACTTGGTTCGAGGATGGCGGCCAGTCGGGTGAGAAGACCTCGGGCCTTATCAACACCGTTCAGGGCGGCAACGGCACCATCGGTTACGCCGACGCCTCGAAGGCTGGCGACCTCGGCACCGCCAAGATCAAGGTCGGCGACGAGTACGTCGGCTACAGCGCTGATGCTGCTGCCAAGGCCGTTGAGGTTTCGCCGAAGGTTGAGGGCCGTAGCGAGAACGACATCGCCCTCGAACTCGCTCGCGACACCAAGGAAGCCGGCTCGTACCCGATCGTCCTCGTGTCCTACATGGTCATGTGCGACACCTACGAGAAGAAGGAAGATGCCGATCTCGTCAAGGCTTACGCTTCCTACGTGATCTCGGAGCAGGGCCAGAACGACGCTGCTCAGGCTGCCGGCTCGGCCCCCCTCTCGGCTAAGCTCCGCGAGGACGCCCAGAAGTCGATCGACGCCATCAAGGCTAAGTGATCCGCAGCTGACGCCTAAGGCGTAACGGTGCGCCGCCGAGCCCACCAGGGTCGGCGGCGCACCTGTCGTTCAGTCCATTCTTTCCATCCCCTACCGTCAGGAGCGTGCGCGTGAGCACAGCGGCTGCCGAAAACAGCACACCCGCCAAGGGCGCCCCCGAACCTCCGGGCAACGAGAAGAAGGCGAGCTTCAAGAGCTCGGGTGCGCGTCCAGGCGACGCAATTTTCTCGTCGTTGAGTGTCGGGTCTGGCCTCATCATTTTTGCCGTGCTCGCGGCAATCTTCATCTTCCTTCTTATTCAGTCGCTCCCGGCGATTGAGAACTGGAATGCGATCCCCACCAACTCGGGCAAGCAGAACCTCCTTGAGTTCGTCGGCCCACTGGTGTTCGGCACGGTGCTCGCCTCACTTCTGGCGCTGATTATTGCCGCCCCGATCGCTATCGGGATTGCGCTCTTCATCTCCCACTACGCGCCACGCAAGCTCGCGATGCCAATCGGATACGTGATCGACCTCCTTGCCGCGGTGCCGTCGGTTGTCTTCGGTCTGTGGGGTGGCGTGTGGCTCGTGCCGCTCATGCAGCCGCTCTACACGTTCCTCAATACCAGCCCATTGACGAGCTGGATCCCGTTCTTTCAGGGCAACCCGCACGCCCCGATGCGTAACGTCATGACCGCCGCGATCGTCCTCGCCGTCATGATCCTTCCGATCATCACTGCCGTGAGTCGCGAGGTCTTTCTCCAGACCCCGGGTCTCCAGGAAGAAGCCGCGATTGGACTCGGCGCCACGAAGTGGGAAATGGTGCGCATGGTCGTCCTTCCCTTCGGGCGCAACGGCGTCGTATCGGCGTGCATGCTCGGCCTCGGCCGCGCACTCGGTGAAACCATGGCTGTGCTCATGGTGCTCAGCCCCGGCTACACCTATTCGCTCCACCTCCTTGAGGTCGGTAGGCACATGACGATCGCCTCGTTCATCGCCTCGCAGAATGCCGAATCCACCGGCATTGACATGGCAAAGCTCATTTTCGCGGGTCTCGTCCTGTTCCTCATCACGTTCGTCATCAACGCGCTCGCCCGCTGGATCGTGGCCGCTAGCGCACGTAAGAAGTAGGGGGATCAGAAATGAGTGAAGCAACCGCAACCCTCAATGCCTCCAACCCCGGCCCGAAGGGCAAGAGAAGCTCGAGCTTCCTGAACGCTGGCGAGCGCCGCTTGCCCTGGTGGCACATGGTGCTCACGGGCGTCGTCGCCCTCGTACTCGTCTCGATCCTCCTGCTTGTCACGAACTCCTTCACCCTTCCGGCCGTCATCGTCCTGGGCTTCTTCGCCCACCTCGTGATTGGCTACATCTACTCGCGAGTGCGCGAGGGTGAGCGATGGGCGAAGGATCGCCTCATGACGCTCATTCTCATTGGCGCTTTCGCCACCGCGATGATCCCGCTCGTGTCCCTCCTGCTCGAGGTGCTCTCGAAAGGTGGGCCGCGCCTGCTCACGCCGGGCTTCCTCACGGGAGACATGCAGGGCTTCAATGGCGGCGCTGACGGCGGTGGCATTCTCCACGCCATCGTCGGAACGCTCATCATTACTCTCGGGGCGTCGATCATCTCGATCCCCATCGGCCTTCTGACCGCCATCTTCCTCGTGGAGTACGCCCAGACCGGGTGGCGGAAGACCCTCGGCAAAGGCATTACCTTCCTCGTGGACGTTATGACGGGTGTCCCGTCGATCGTCGCGGGCCTGTTCACGCTCGCGCTTTTCACGACGCTCACGGGCGAGGCCGGCCTGCGTATGGGTGCCATGGGTTCCGTTGCCCTGTCGGTTCTTATGATCCCGACCGTCGTTCGATCGAGCGAAGAAATGATTCGTCTCGTTCCCCTCGAACTGCGCGAAGCCGCCTACGCCCTCGGCGTACCGAAGTGGCTTACGATCGTTCGCGTCGTGCTCCGTACCGCGATCGCCGGTCTCGCCACTGGCGTTACCCTCGCTATCGCTCGTGTCATCGGCGAAACAGCGCCGCTCATGTTCACGATCGGCGTGGTCCAGATGCTGAACCCCAACCCGTTCAAGGACCGCATGATGGCGCTGCCCACCTACATCAACCAGCAGTACAGCTTCGGCCATGCTGTGTGCGGCAAGTCTGGCGAGAAGGTCCTCAACTACTTCACGCGTGAAGAATTCGCGTGTAATCCCGATATCAACTATCAGAGGGCGTGGGCTGCTGCGCTGACGCTCATCATTATCGTGATGGTGCTGAATATTTTCGCCCGCCTCGTTTCCCACTACTTCTCGCCGAAGACCGGCCGCTAAGCCCTCACAGGCTGATCTTTGAAAGGATCTCAGATGTCACAGAGCATTGACGTGAAGAACCTCAACGTCTATTACGGCGACTTCCTGGCCGTCGAGGACGTCAACGTCAAGATTGATTCCCGTAGCGTCACCGCCCTCATCGGCCCCTCCGGCTGCGGCAAGTCCACCTTCCTGCGCACCCTCAACCGCATGCACGAGGTCATTCCCGGTGCATACGCCGAGGGCGAGGTCAACATCGGTGGCGAGAACATTTACGGCCCCGGTATCGACCCCGTGAACGTTCGTCGCCGCGTCGGCATGGTCTTCCAGAAGGCGAACCCGTTCCCGACGATGTCGATCGCCGAGAACGTTCTCGCGGGCGCCAAGCTCAACAACAAGCGCCTCTCGAAGAGCGAGGCCGATCAGCTCGTTGAAGAGTCACTTCGCGGCGCGAACCTTTGGGAAGAGGTCAAGAACCGCCTCAACAAGCCCGGCGGTGGCCTCTCCGGTGGCCAGCAGCAGCGCCTGTGCATTGCCCGCACGATCGCCGTGAAGCCGGACATTGTTCTTATGGACGAGCCGTGCTCGGCGCTCGACCCGATCTCGACTCTCGCGGTCGAGGATCTCATTCATCAGCTCAAGTCTGAGTACACGATCGTCATCGTGACTCACAACATGCAGCAGGCCTCGCGTGTGTCCGACAAGACCGGCTTCTTCAACATTGCCGGCACAGGTACCCCGGGCAAGCTCATCGAGTTCGATGAAACGACCAAGATCTTCAACAACCCAGCGATGGAAGAAACCGAGCGTTACATCTCCGGTAAGTTCGGCTGATCGGCACGCCCCACATGGGGCGCCACTCGCAACGCAAGGCGCGGTGACGGGATAACCCCGGGCCGCGCCTTTCGCCTACCCGGCGTATCGCGCCGAAAGTATGAGGGCTGATCCGTCTGGGGGTGGAATCGACGCGGCGCATCGTCGCGAAACATCCTCCCAGCGACAGGGATGAATGGTCCCGAGGGGCGATGCGTGAGCGCCCGCCTCCGCGAGAGCGTAGAGGCATGACAACACCACACAATATTCAGCCTTCCTCTACTGTCCAGCCAGCCGTCGGAACCGTCCCCGGCGCTCGCCCGATCGTCCTTTCTGCGCGCAACCTCGCGCTTGCCTATGACGCGCATACTCACGCCCTGAGAGGCGTGGATCTTGATATCTACTCTGGTCAAAGTCTCGCCATTATGGGGCCGTCGGGCTGCGGCAAGTCGACGCTGCTGCACTGCCTCGCAGGCATCCTCGCGCCGACGGGCGGCCGGGTTCTTTACGGCGAGCGCGATCTACGAGACATGCGCGATGCTGCGCGAACGAAGTTGCGCCGCACCGATTTCGGTTTCGTGTTCCAGGACGGTCAGCTGCTCCCGGAACTGAGCGCTCTCGAGAACGTGATGCTCCCGCGGATGCTTGCGGGTGTCTCGCGGCGGAAGGCAAAGGGAATGGCGAAGCATTGGCTCGCTGCGCTTGGGCTTTCGGGGCTCGAGGAGCGCCGGCCCGGTCAGCTCTCGGGCGGCCAGGCGCAGCGTGTCGCTATTGCCCGTGCCCTTGCGGGGGAGCCGTCGGTTGTGTATGCCGATGAGCCCACCGGGGCGCTCGATCAGAAGACCGGCCAGGAGGTTCTCCATCTGCTCCTGCAGGCGACCGCTGATGCCGGTAGCGCGCTCGTGATGGTGACACACGACGAGGGCGTTGCGGCTGCGTGTGCGCGCACGATCGTGATGCGCGACGGCCAGATCGAACGGGAGGTTGCCCGATGAGCGCCCTGCTTATGCTTGTGCGGGGGAGACGATCTCTCGCGAATGCCCTCCCGGTGATCGCGTTCGCGGCGGCGACGGCGATCGTGTGCACGGTGCTTGCGGGCACGGGCGCTTTCTATGGGCGGCTGGGTCCGAGCGGTTTTGAAGCGACAGATCCATCGGCGTCGCCCGAAGCACAGATCACACCGCTGCTGGTGATCTGTGCGGTCTTCGCGTGCGTGCTGCTCGTCCCGAACGCGATCGCCCTCGGTGGGGCGGCGGCTCGTCTGTCCCTTGCGCGCCGCGAAAAAGACTTGGCTGCGGTTCGGCTCGTTGGGGGCACGCGCGCGCAGGTGGCGGGGGTCGCGGTGTCCGACGTCGCCTGGCAGTCCGTCGTAGGTGCGGTGATCGGCGTAGCCTGTCACATTGCACTCGCGTGGCCGCTTTCGCATCTCGATTTCGGGATCCGGAAATTTACGGCTGCGGAGCTCATCTTGCCGTGGTGGGCTCTCGTTCTTACCCCTTGTGCTCTTGCACTGTTTGCCTCGGTCTCCGCGTCGATCACCCTCACGGGGGTTGCCTTGAGTCCCCTCGGAATTGCCCGAGGTGCGCACAAGGTGCGCATGTCGGTCATGCGCCTTCTCGTATGGGTGTTGAGCATCATTGTGTTCTTCGCGGTGGCGCAATTCCTTCCCCGCATCCAGGGCGTGTCGCTCGGCGCTGTGATCGTGGCGGTGGTGTTGACCGTGGGAATAATGGTCTTCTCCGTGAATCTCGCTGGTCCGTTTATCGTGTGGGTCATCGCGCGCATCGTTGCGTCCCTCGCGCCGACACCGAGTCTCCTCGTGGGGGCGCGGCGTCTGTGCGCCGATCCGCGCGCGGGCTGGAGGGCGGTCTCGGGCGTGACGATTGCGCTTGTCGTTTCCGGCTTTGCCTCGATTGTGACTTCGCTGCCGAGCGTGGATGAGTCCTCGCGGCTCATGAACCAGGCGCTCTTGACGGGTGCTGTGCTGACGGTGGGGATCGCGACGGTGCTCGCGGCTGTGAGTACCGGTGTCACCCACACCGCGCGAGTGATCGATCAGGCGTCGAGGTACCGCTCCCAGCACGTTGCTGGCGCGAGTATCAGCCAGCTGCACCGTGCACGAATCGCGGAGATTGCGATTCCCGTCGCGATCTCCCTCGCGGTCTCCGTGTTCATGGCGGCGCTCGTTCTTTTCTCGCTCATGGGCTCGGCAGCATCGGATCCTCTTGTCGCAGTGGGGTTCGTCGTGAGCGTCGTGGCCGCACTCGGGCTCGTGTCGGCGTCGGCCCTCGTGAGCTCCCCGCTCGTGGCCCGGGCGGCGCGCGCCCGCGTGCGCGCAGCCGGCTGAAACCTGCCGTGGGCGAAAATGAGCACCGGCACGTCGGAACTTCCCGAAGTGCCGGTGCTTGTGGTCAACACGGAGCGAATCCCTCTAGGCTGAACGCATGGATTTCGAAACCGTTGACCCGCTGAGCGTCCCCGAGGGCGCCCTCCTTTTCGACATACGTGAGCAGGATGAGTGGGACGCGGGGCACGCGCCAAGCGCTCGCCATCTCCCCGCGAGTAGCCTCGCCGCACATCTCGATGAGCTCTTTGTGGAGGATGACGAGGGACGCGAGCGGGACATTTACCTCGTGTGCCGCTCGGGTGGGCGCTCCTCGCAGGTCGCTCAGTGGCTCGCCATGCAGGGAATCGAGGCGATCAATGTGGGCGGTGGAATGGATGCGTGGCTCATGCAGGGGCTGCCCGTTGTCACCGATGAGGGGGAACCCGGGCGCGTGCTTTAGCCCCGAGTGTTCCGAGGGCAGGCTTCCTCGAGGCGAACGTGACACAGTGGGGTTATGACGAATTCGAAGCCCCGCATCCTGATCACGGGCGCGACGCGCGGCATCGGCCGCGCAACCGCCTTCGCGCTCCAAGACTTCGCCCACCTCGTGCTCGTGGGCCGCGACGAAAAGGCGCTCGAAGCGCTCGTCGCCGAGCTACCGTCGGCCGAATATGTCCTGGCGGACCTTTCCGATTCGCAGAAAATTATCGACGGCATGCGCGAGGCTCGCGAGAGCGGCGCCCTCGGAACGGGCAGCGGCGGGCTTGACGGCGCCGTGCTGAGCGCGGGCGTTCTCGCCGGCGACACGGTCGAAAACACCAAGCCGGGCGACTGGGAGTTCGCTCTCCACATGAACGTGACAGCGCAGGCCGTTCTCACCGCCCAGATCCTCCCGGAGCTTCGCGAGGCGCGCGGCACAATCGTGTTCGTGAACTCCGGCTCGGGCTTCACGTCGAAGCCCGGCAACGCCGTGTATTCCGCGACCAAGTTTGCCCTTCGCGCTCTTTCCGATGCGCTGCGCGAGGAAGAACGCGAGCGGGGCGTGCGCGTCGTATCGCTCCACCCGGGGCGCGTCGCGACAGACATGCAACGCGAACTGCGCGCCTACGAGGGTGGCGAATATGTGGAGAGCGACTACATGAAGCCCGAAACGATCGGCGGGGCCGTGCGCTACGCGCTCACGGCCCCGCCCGAGGCGAACGTCGACGTGCTCTCCATCCGCCCGCGCTAGTGGCTCATCTCGAAGTCATCCACGCTGAGCGTCGCGCGCCCCGCCTCGAGGCGGGCGACGGGCACGCGGAACGGTGAGCACGAGACGTAGTCGAGCCCGAGCCAATTGAAGAAGTGAATCGAGCTCGGGTCGCCACCGTGCTCGCCGCACACGCCGACGTGGAGGTCCGGGTTGACGGCGCGGCCGCGTTCGGTGCCGATGCGTACGAGTTCACCGACGCCGAATTGGTCGATCGACTCGAACGGGCTCGTGAGGAGGATGCCGTGCTCCTTGTAGGTGAAGAAGAAGCCAGCCTCGACGTCGTCGCGCGAAAAGCCCCACGTGGTTTGCGTGAGATCGTTCGTGCCGAAACTGAAGAATTCGGCTTCTTCGGCGATCTCGTCGGCACGAAGGGCTGCGCGCGGCAGCTCGATCATCGAACCGATCACGGTGGTGAGCTTGAGGCCCGTTTCCTGCGTGACCGCGTCGCGAACGGCGAAAATTTCCTTCTTGATCTCACGCAGCTCACGCACGGAGCTTACGAGCGGAATCATGATCTCGACCTGCGGATTCAGTCCCTCGGCGCGGGCCTGTGCCTCGGCCTCGAGGATCGCGCGGGTCTGCATGCCGAAGAGGCCGGGGATGGAAAGCCCGAGCCGCACACCGCGAAGGCCGAGCATCGGGTTCTGCTCGTGTAGGCGCTTCACGGCCTCGAGCACTTTGATCTCGTGATCGTTGTGCTCGCCGCGCTCTTCAGCCTTCGCGATCCGCACCGAGAGTTCGGTGAGGTCGGGGAGGAACTCGTGCAGCGGCGGATCGAGGAGGCGCACGGTCATGGGCAGGCCGTCCATCTCGCGGATCATCTCGAGGAAGTCTCCGCGCTGGAGGGGCAGGAGCGCGGCGAGCGCACCTTCGCGTTCCTCGGGGCTTGCGGCGAGGATGAGGTTCTCGACGAGCGTGCGGCGGTCGCCGAGGAACATGTGCTCGGTGCGCGTAAGCCCGATGCCCTGGGCCCCCATGTGGCGTGCCCTCGCGGCGTCCTCGGGGGTGTCGGCGTTGGCACGGACGAGGAGAGCGCGTTCGCGATCGGCGATGCGCATGAGCCGGTCAACGCTTGTGACGAGCTCTGCCTCTGCTTTGTCGAGCCCCTCGAGGCTCGTGGCATCACCGTCGTCGAGGCTTGCACCCGACTCGAAATAGGCGGCGACGGCACTCGGCTGCACGGGGACCTCTCCGAGGAATACTTCACCGCTTGTGCCATCAATCGACACGAGATCCCCGTCGCGCAGCACCACTTCACCATCGACGCGTACTTCGCGGGCGGCCTCATCGACCGTGAACGCCTCGACACCGCACACGCACGTGCGGCCGAGGCCGCGGGCGACGACGGCCGCGTGGGAGGTCTTGCCGCCGCGTGCCGTGAGCACGCCTTCGGCGGTGATCATGCCCGCGAGGTCGTCGGGGTTGGTCTCGCGGCGCACGAGGATCGACCGCGTGCCCTCTTTAGCGCGCGCGAGCACGTCCGCGGTGGTAAAGGCGACGTGACCGGTAGCGGCCCCCGGGGAGGCGTTCATGCCGCGGGCGAGGAGTACGCGCTCGGCATGAGAATCGAAGGCGGGGAACATGAGGCGCGAGAGTTGGTCGCCGGTCACGCGCATGAGCGCCTCGTTCTCGGTGATCGCTCCCTCGTCGAGGAGGGCGGTGGCGATACGGAACGCGGCAGCGGCGGTGCGCTTACCCACCCGGGTTTGAAGCATCCAGAGTCTGCCCGATTCGACCGTGAACTCGATATCGCACAGGTCGCGATAGTGCCGCTCGAGCTTTTCCATGATGCCCACGAGCTCGCGATAGTTCTCGGGAAGCAGGTTCTCCATATCGGGAAGGCTCAGAGTGTTGCGAATGCCCGCAACGACGTCTTCGCCCTGAGCGTTGAGGAGGAAGTCGCCATACACGCCGCGTGCGCCCGTCGCGGGGTCGCGCGTGAAGGCGACACCGGTCGCGCTCTGGTCATCGAGGTTCCCGAAAACCATCGAACACACGTTGACGGCGGTGCCGAGATCGTGGGGGATGCGCTCGGTGTTGCGGTACACGATCGCGCGCGGCGAATTCCACGAGTCGAACACCGCGTGGATACTCATGGTGAGCTGCGTGAACGGGTCCTGCGGGAAGGGCGAGCCGGATTCTTGCTCGATGATCTCTTTGAAACTCGCGACGACCCGCTCGAGGTCGCCTTCCGAGAGCTCGACATCGCTCGCGGCTCCCGCGGCTTCCTTCGCGTCGTCGAGAACCGCCTCGAATAGTTCGGCATCGATATCGAGCACGGTGCGGCCAAACATTTGGAGGAGCCTGCGGTAGGAATCGAGCGCGAACCGCCTCGAATGCGAGAGCGCCGCGAGACCCGCGAGCGTCTCGTCGTTGAGGCCGACGTTCAGAACCGTCTCCATCATGCCGGGCATCGAGACCTTCGCGCCCGAGCGCACGCTCACGAGCAGGGGGTTCTTTGGATCGCCGAACTTGCGGCCAAGGGTCGCTTCGACGGCTCCGAGTTCGCGTTTAACCTGGTCGGCAAGCGCGCTCGGCTCATGGCCGTAGCGCATGTAGTACCGGCAGGCGTCGGTCGTGATCGTAAAGCCTGGTGGCACGGGAAGCCCAAGCTGGGTCATTTCGGCGAGATTCGCGCCTTTACCACCGAGCAGGTCGACCTGCTCGCGCGAGCCGGCGCTGAAAGGGTATACGTACTGATCACTCATAGCTGACCGTCCTCAAACACATCATTGTGGGGCTGGGGTGGCACCATTGTGCGCCCGGGTGAGCCAGAGCGCGAGGACTTTAGGGCGCGCGGAATCCGGTGGGCCGGAATTTTGGGTCCGACGGTTACCGGCAACCGTCGGACCCTTTACATCAGGCGTTTGACGGCCGTGAGCACCTCGGTGAGTTTGGCGTCGATGACGGCGGGGGAGCCGTCGGCGGCCGCATCGCGCACGCAGTGGCGTACGTGGTCCTCGACGAGCTCGAGCGAAACCGACTCAAGGGCGCGCTTGACGGCACTGACTTGCGTGAGGACGTCGATGCAGTACGTGTCGTCCTCGAGCATGCGCTGGAGTCCCCGCACCTGCCCCTCGATGCGCCTCAGGCGGCGTACGTAGGCGTCCTTGTCGGCGTGATAGCCAGGCGTGGTCCCGTGCGGGGTCGAGCAGCAGTCGTTCATGCGCAGATCAGCCCTCGAGGTAGTCGACAAGCGAGGAGGCGAGCCCCACGTAGGTCGCGGGGGTAAGAGCGAGGAGTCGCTCGCGCTCCTTCTCGGGCAGGCCGAGCGACGTGATGAACTCTCGCATCGCGTCGCCGTCGACGCGCTTGCCGCGCGTGAGTTCCTTGAGGCGTTCATACGGTGAATCCATACCCTCGACCCCCTGAATGCCGAGGGTACGCATGACGGATTGGACGGCTTCCCCGAGGACCTCCCAGTTGGCGTCAAGATCGCGTGCCATCTGCTCGGCGTCGGTATCGAGGCCGGCGAGCCCGCGCTTGAGGTTAGAGATCGCAAGGAGCGAGTGCCCGAAGGCGGGCGCGATGTTGCGCTGCGTTGTCGAATCAGTGAGGTCGCGCTGAAGGCGCGAGGTCACGAGGGTCTGGGCGAGGACGTCGAAGAGCGCCCCCGAGATCTCGAGATTGGCTTCGGCATTTTCGAAACGGATCGGGTTCACCTTGTGCGGCATGGTGGAGCTTCCCGTGCCGCCCTGGGCGCTCAGGCGCTGGCGGAAGTAGCCGAGCGAGATGTAAGTCCACATGTCGGTCGCGAGGTTGTGCAGGATCCGGCCCGCACGCGCGACATCAGAATAGATCTCTGCTTGCCAGTCGTGGCTCTCGATTTGGGTCGTGAGCGGGTTCCACGTGAGGCCGAGGTGCTCCACGAAGCTCTTCGCGATCGCGGGCCAGTCGGTGTCGGGTACGGAGATGACGTGGGCGGCCCACGTGCCGGTCGCACCGTTGATCTTCCCGAGGATCTCGTCGCCCCTCAGACGCGCGATCTGGCGCTCGAGGCGGTAGGCAAACACGGCGAGTTCCTTGCCGAGGGTCGTGGGGGTCGCCGCTTGGCCGTGGGTGCGGCTCAGCATGGGGATGTCGGCGCATTCGCGTGCAAGCTGTGCGATGTCGGCCGTCAGGTCCGTGAGCGCGGGCAGCCACACGTCGTGAAGGGCGCCCTTGACCATGAGGGCGTAGGAGAGGTTGTTGATGTCTTCGCTCGTGCAGTAAATGTGCACGATTTCGGCGAGGGGCTCGAGGCTCGTGCCCGCGAGGCGGCGTTTGATGTAGTACTCGACGGCCTTGACGTCGTGCACGGTTTCACGTTCGATCTCGGCGTGCTCGGCGATGCCCTCGGCGCCGAAGTCCTCGGGAATTCGGCGAAGGAGCGCGCGCTCGTCGTCCGTGAGCGCGCGAAGGCCGGGAATCGCACCCTGGTCCAGGAGGTGGATCATCCATTCGGTCTCAACGACGATGCGGGTCCGGTTGAGGGCTGCTTCGCTGAGGTGGTCCACGAGCGGGGCGACCTGGGCGCGGTAGCGTCCATCGAGTGGGGTGAGCGGGAGGGCGGGGTCAATGTCACTAAGGCGCATGCTGCCATTTTGGCATGGACCGCGCGTGAGTGCCCCCGGCACGTACCATTCGTGCATGGCCGAAAACATTCACGTGCGCGCAACCCTCGAGACAATTCCCTCGTACGTTCCGGGCAAACCGGCGCCGGCGGACGCCTTTAAGGTGAGCTCAAACGAATCGCCTTTCGCGCCTCTCGCGCAGATCCGCGAGGCGCTCGAGAGGGAGCTCGCCGGTCTCAACCGCTACCCCGACATGTCCGCGACCCGGCTTCGCGAGGCCCTCGCTGCCCTCCACGGTGTCGCGCCGGCCCAGATCCACGTCTCAACGGGTGCCTCGGCCGTCCTCGGCGACCTCGTGCGAGCGCTCGCCGACCAGGGGGATGAGGTGGTCTTCCCGTGGCGTAGCTTCGAGGCCTACCCGATCCTCGTCCAATCTCATGGCGCGAAAGCCGTCCCGGTCCCTCTCAACGCGCGCTACGAGCACGATCTTGAGGCGATGGCCTCGTGCGTCACCTCGCGCACGCGCCTGATCCTGCTGTGTTCGCCGAATAATCCGACGGGAACGGTGCTCGGAACTGCCGAGCTCGAGGCGTTTCTCGAGTCCGTACCCGATACCGTCACGGTCGCGCTCGATGAGGCCTACATCGAGTTCGCGGATCCTGACGTGCGCGCGGACTCGGCGAGCCTTTTCGAGCGCTTCGCAAACCTCGTGCGCGTGCGCACGTTTTCGAAGGTCCACGGCATCGCGGGACTCAGGCTCGGCTACGCGATCGCCCACCCGCGGCTCGCGGATGCGCTGAATAAGGTCGCGATTCCATTCGGCGCCTCGAGCCTCGCGCAGGTAGCGGCGTGCGCCGCACTCGAGGAGCCCGCGTGCAGCGAACTCGAGCGGCGAGTCTCGTGGATCCGTGCGGAGCGCGCGCGAGTCGAGAGTGCGCTCGCGGGCCTCGATCGTGGCTGCGCGTACGTGCCCTCGCACGGCAACTTCGTGTACCTCCCGCTTGGACAGCGCACGGCCGAGTTCGTGGAGTTTGCGCTTGAGCGCGGCCTCGTGGTGCGTGGCTATGGGGCCGACGGCTGCCGGATCACAATCGCGGAGGAAGCCGCAAACTCGCGCCTGATCGATGTCGTGAAGGAGTGGGGGGACCAGACAAGCTGAAACCTACGCGACCGTAGGTTAGGCTTGGGGGGTGAGTGTTTTCCAGACCGCGATACCGAATCCAGCCTCAAGCGAGCCGACGCTCCAGCTTCTTTCGCCTGATGGCACGCGCACGCCACACGACGAGCTCGATGCCGCGCTCGCGCACCTCGACTTCGACGACCTGCGCGGTTTTTACCGTGACATGGTGATCGTTCGCGCCGCCGACCACGAGGCAACCTCCCTCCAGCGCCAGGGGCAGCTCGGCCTGTGGGCGAGCGCCGTGGGCCAGGAGGCCGCGCAAATCGGTGCCGGGCACGCGGCCCGTGCGCACGACTACCTCGTCCCGACCTATCGCGAACACGGCGTCGCGTGGGCGCGCGGGATCGAGCCGTGGAAGCTTCTCGAGGTATGGCGCGGAATCAACCATTGCGGCTGGGACCCGCGCGAGCTCATGACCCACCCGTACATGATCGTGCTCGGCGCTCAAGCCCCCCAGGCTGTTGGTTATGCCATGGGCATCACCCGGGATGGTGCGTGCGCAACGGGCGACCCCGAAACCGACACGGCCGTTCTCGCACTCTTTGGTGACGGTGCGAGCTCCGAGGGCGAGGTGTCCGAGGCTTTCACGTGGGCCGCGAGCTTCGAGGCGCCGATCGTGTTTCTCACGCAAAACAACCAGTGGGCGATCTCGACCGCAACGAGCGTACAAACGCGCGTTCCGCTCGCGCAGCGCAGCCGTGGCTGGGGCATCCCTTCGGTGCGCGTTGACGGCAACGACGTGCTCGCGAGCTACGCCGTGAGCCGTCTCGCGCTCGATGCCGCGCGCGGGGGGAAGGGGCCGCGCTTCATCGAAGCCCTCACCTACCGTATGAACGCGCACACGACGAGCGATGAGCCGCGCATTTACCGCGGTGAAGATGAAGAGAAGCACTGGGCGACCCTCGATCCGATCGCGCGTTTCGAGGCGTACTTGCGGCGCGAGGATCAGCTCGATGACGCCTTCGTGGAGCGCTGCAAGGAAGAGGGTCACGATCTGTCGATGAGCCTTCATCACCACATCCACGCGCTCGAGGATCCGGATCCGGTCCAGATTTTCGATCACGTGTACGTTGACGAGCATCCTCTCGTGGCAGAAGAGCGCGCCGAGTACATTCGCTATACCGAACAGTTCGAAGAGGAGGGCGAGGGCAAGTGAGCGTCGAAAAGCTTCCGATCGCCCGAGCGATCAACCTGGGGATCCGCGATGCGATGCGCGCGGACGAGAAGGTCATGCTCATGGGCGAGGACGTCGCCCGGCTCGGCGGCGTATTCCGCGTGACGCAGGGGCTGCTCGACGAATTCGGTGCACTGCGTGTCGTCGACACGCCGCTCGGCGAGGCCGGAATCGTCGGCACTGCGGTCGGACTCGCCTATCGCGGCTACCGGCCAATCTGCGAGATCCAGTTTGATGGCTTCGTGTTCCCCGCCTACAACCAGATCACGACTCAGCTTGCGAAGACTCACTACCGCACCGAGGGGCGCGTGCGCATGCCCGTCGTTGTCCGCATTCCCTACGGAGGCGGCATCGGCGCGGTTGAGCACCATTCGGAGAGCCCCGAGGCACTCTTCGCTCACACCGCTGGCCTGCGAATCCTTACCCCGTCGAACGCTAATGACGCCTATTGGTTGACGCGTCAGGCGATCGAATCCGACGATCCCGTCATCATGTTCGAGCCCAAGCGCCGCTACTGGGTCAAGGGCGAGGTCGACACCGACAACCGCCCCGCCCTCAAGCACTACGAGGCGAACGTTGTGCGCGAGGGTGCGGATCTCACGCTCGTGGCATGGGGTCCGACGGTTCCCGTGGCCCTCGAAGCTGCCCAGGCCGCAGAAGAGGACGGCCTGTCACTCGAAGTGATCGACCTGCGAAGCCTCAACCCGATCGATTTCGACTGCATTCAGCGCTCGGTGACGAAGACGGGCCGGCTCGTGATCGTGCACGAGGCGCCCGTGTTTGGCGGCCTCGGCGGGGAAATCGCGGCGCGCATGACCGAACGCTGCTTCTATAGCCTGGAGGCGCCAGTGATGCGTGTGGGCGGTTACCACACGCCGTACCCGCCGGCACGCATGGAGCACGCCTACCTCCCCGACCTCGAGCGCGTGCTCGACGCCGTTGACCGTTGCCTCGATTACTGATTCACCGAGCACTGATTCACCCCGAAAGGTTCCCTCATGAGCAGCATCACGCAGATTTGCCTCACCGACCCCGGCGAGGGCCTCACCGAGGCTGAGATCATCGAGATCAAAGTCAAGGAGGGGGACCGGGTCGAGATCAACGACCCGGTCGTGACGGTCGAGACGGCCAAGAGCGCCGTCGAGCTTCCCTCGCACGTCGCAGGCATCGTCGCCAAGGTGCACGTGAAGGAGGGCGATGAACTGAACGTGGGCGAGCCCATGTTTGATATTGAGACCGATCCGGAGGCTGGGGAGGCGTCGGAATCCGACGCTCCCGAAAAGGCCGACGCTTCCGAAAAGCCCGAGGAGACTGAACCGAAAACCCTGGTGGGCTACGGCGCGCGCGAGACGCCCACACCGCGTCGCAAGAAGCGCGCGATCGCGCAGAGCGGTGCGGAACCGCAGGTCCCGATCGATCGCATCCTCGCGAAGCCTCCCGTTCGCAAGCTCGCGAAGGATCTTGGCGTTGCCCTCCACGACGTGCTCGCGACTGGGCGCGGCGGAGTTGTGACTCGCCAGGACGTGATTGCAGCGTCCCAGCGCTCGCTCGACGGCGCCCCCGAGCAGGCGGGCAGCTACTTCCCGAGCGAGGAGAAGCAGGCACCCGACAACCTCGCTGGCCACATGAAGACCCCGAAGAGCCAGCCGTTCCCCGGCGTGACGAGTGACGAGGAGACGACGCGCGTCCCGATCCGCAGCGTGCGTAAGCGCACCGCGGAGGCGATGGTGAGCTCGGCGTTCACGGCTCCCCACGTCACGGTGTTCAACGAGGTCGATATGACCGAGACCCTCGAGCTTCTCGACACGCTCAAGAAGAGCCGCGAGTGGAAAGACGTCAAGATCTCCCCGCTCGTCGTGCTGGCGAAGGCACTGCTCGTGGCGATCCGCCGCAATCCCGAGGTGAACGCGTCGTGGGACGAGGACAACCAAGAGATTGTTTATAAGCACTTCGTCAACCTCGGTATCGCCGCGGCAACCCCGCGCGGCCTCATCGTGCCGAACATCAAGGATGCGCACCTGCTCACGCTGCGCGAACTAGCGGTGAGCATCAACGATCTCGCCCAGACGGCACGCGCGGGCCAGACGCCGCTTTCGGCAACTCGCAACGGCACGATTACGATCACGAACTTCGGCGTGTTTGGCATTGATTCGGGCACCCCGATTCTCAATCCCGGCGAATCCGTCATCCTCGGCTTCGGTGCGATCAAAGACAAGCCGTGGGTCGTCGATGGCGAGATTGTCCCGCGCAAGGTGTGTTCGCTTGCCTTGAGCTTTGACCATCGTCTGATCGATGGCGCGCTCGGCTCCGAGCTTCTTCGCGACGTCTCTGCGGTTCTCGAAAGCCCGAGCCTCGGGCTTGTGTGGGGCTGACGTACGCTAGAGCGGTGATGGACGACCAAGAAAGACGCGAACGCCTCCGCCGCGAAGACCCGCTCATGCGCACGGCCGAGTTTTCGGCCGTCACGAGCACTGAGACGACCGCGATTCGCACCGTGCGCGTGCAGCCCAAAGCCCTTCCTTTCCGCAGGGGATTTTGGTGGGTGGCACTCGGTGGCGCCATCGGCGCGGTTATGCGCTACGCACTCGCCGTCATCCTCCCCACGACGACGACGCTCACACTCGTTGATCTCCCGTGGGGAACCCTCGCTGCAAACATCCTCGGCTGCTTGATCCTCGGGGCGCTCACCGGGTACTGGGATGAGAACCCTCCGAAATACGCGCAGCTCCAGCTCGTGCTCGGCACGGGCTTTTGCGGTGGGTTCACGACGATGAGTACGTTCACGGGGGAGATTGCCGCGATCATTGGCGCGGGCTTTCCCCTCGAGGCCTTCAAGTACGTGACCGCGAGCGTCCTCGTGTGTGTGCTTGCGGTCGTGGGTGGGCTGCTCGCCGGCGCTCGCGTGGGCGCGATGAGCGCACGCGAGCATATCGAAAGGGGCGAGGAGTCATGATGACTGCGTTGATCGTCGCGTTCGGTGCCGCCGTCGGCTCCGTCGTGCGGTACGGCCTCACGTTCATCCCGGCCCTCACGCGCCCCTCGGGTCCCGATCAGGAACCCTCGCCTATCCCGTGGCCGACGTTCGTCGCGAACGTCGTCGCCTCGTTTTTGCTCGCGATTGTGTTGCGCCAGCTCGGTGGCAGCACCGACTTCGTGTCCGCGAGCTTTGCGGCGCTCTTCGGCACGGGCTTTTGCGGGGCACTCTCGACCATGTCGACCTTCATGCTCGAAGTTGTGAAGCTCGTGCGGTCGCGTGCGACGGTGACCGCCCTCGGCTACTACGCGCTCAGCCTCGGATCGGCACTCGCGGCGTTCTGGCTCGGCATTGTGGTGACCGCGTGAGCCGTGCGCACTCGCGCGCGGTGCTCGCCGCGCTCCTTATCGCGATCGTCGCCCTCGCGGGCGGCGCAGCCGTAGCGCTGGCCGGTGCCCGTTACGCGGCGGGAGACGCAGAGATTCTCCTCGTCAACGCTGGCCGCGCGACCGAGGCCCTGCTTCCCGTAAGCGCAGCTCTTGCCGCGGCCGCGGGTGCGCTCACGCTCGGCGGGTCGATTCTTGCGGGGTGGCTGCTTGATGCTTCGCCGGAGAGCGGGGCGTGGTCGGCTCGCGCACGAGCGCGCGCCATGACGATCGCGTTTACGAGCGCTATCGTGTGGACGCTCCTGCTCGTTGTGCAGTTCATTCTCGCGTACTCGCTCTCGTCTGGACAGCCGCTCTTTTCCGCACATTTCGGCTCCGACATCGGCGTGTTTGCCGCGAGCGACCTCGGAGTCTGGAGCATGACCGCGATCGTCGCTGCGGCCCTCGCAAGCGCGGTCGGGGTCTCGGGGACAAGCGCGCGCACGGCGCGCGCAACGACGCTCACGGCCCTCGGGGCGATCGTCGCCAAGGGAATGACGGGGCACGCCGCGGGAAGTGTGAGCCACGAGAGCGCGACGAGTTCCATGTTCTTCCACCTTTTGGCGTTCTCGGCCTGGGTGGGGCCGCTACTCGTGCTCCAGTTTCTTCCCGCTCTTGAGCCGGGAGACGAGCCTGCAATGCGCCGCACGATCGGGCGCTTCTCCTCGCTCGCCCTCGTCGCGTGGATCGCCCTCGCGGTCTCTGGACTCCTCGCGATTCTCGCGCGCCTGAGCGCCATCAGTGAACTCCTCACCCATCCATACGGCCAGCTGGGCCTCGCCAAGGCGCTGTTGCTCCTCGCGCTCGGCGCGTGTGGTTATGCTCAGCGTCGCGTCCTCGCCCGGCGCGCCACGCTCGGCCGCTCCGGCTTCCGCGAATTGGCGCTCTTTGAAATTCTCCTCATGGGTGCGGCGATTGGGTTGGCCGCGGCGATGTCGAGCGCGCCACCACCCGCACAAAACATTCC
Organism: Dermabacter sp. HMSC06F07; assembly: GCF_001807345.1. Classification (NCBI taxonomy): domain Bacteria; kingdom Bacillati; phylum Actinomycetota; class Actinomycetes; order Micrococcales; family Dermabacteraceae; genus Dermabacter; species Dermabacter sp. HMSC06F07. The sequence continues at coordinate 106,517 of NZ_KV788587.1, read as the reverse complement.
GCCGCCCGCCACCCCCGCGGGGATCCTCACGACCTATGCGCTCCCGCCCGATCCGCGCAGCCTTGCCGTGCTTGCGCAGATAAGGCCCGATATTTTCGCGATTGGCGCCTCGATCCTCGCGCTCACGTGGCTTCTCATGCGCGGCATCGCTCGGGGCGTAAGCGTGGCTGATCGCCGCTGGCTCATCCTCGCGCTCGTGCTCTACCCGCTGCTCGCCTCGAGCGCGCTTGCGGTCTATTCCCGCGTGCTGTTCAGCGCGCATCTCGCGCTCGCGCTTGCGCTTGCGATACTGCCCGGAAGCGCTCTTGGAATGGGGGTGGACGATGCCGCGCTCGCGAAGATTCGGGGTGTGCTCAGCAAGCGTCGGGCCCTCGCGTTTGCCCTTTCGCTGGTGCCAGCGCTCACCCTCGCGTGCGCCTACCTCATCCCGGCGCTTATGCGGCGGCTTCTCGAATCCCACCCGGCGAACCTCGGGCTTGATCTCGCGATGATCGCGTGCGGCGCCCTGCTCGTCGTACTTGTACGCGCAGGGCAGAAGTGGGCCTTCGGGACCGGACTCGCGGGGATTGTCCTTGTTCTCGCCGTCATGGCACTTACGCCGTACGCGATCGCACCGAGCTGGTTTGGTGCGACCGGCCGCACGTGGCTCGCCGATACGCTCCGCGACCAGCATTGGGGCGCGAGCGTCGCCGGAGCCATCATCGTGCTCTACGGCGCCGCGGTTTTCGCCGCTTTAGCCCTTACTTCTCGAAAATCGCGCGTGCGGTCGACAGGCGCGCCAGCAGACGTTCGCGGTCGGTGAGCGGGAGACGAATCGGCTGATCCTCGGGCAGTGAGTCGAGTGCGTTCTGCTCGGCCCACGGCGAAAGCTCCGCGATGCGCGTCGAACGGGTGGCGGTGCGCACGCGCGAGGCAACCCCTGAGAATGCGCCGCGAAGCCCCTTTTCGCTCGAGCGGGGAGCGGTGCGGCGCACGTCGGCGTCGGCGCGCGACTTGAGCTTTTCAAAGCGTGCGAGAGCGGGGGAGGTGGTGCCGGTCTCGATTTCGTCGAGGAATTCCTTCGTGGCATATGCCGCGATGTCCGCCTGTTGCGTGAGGATCGGCGTGACACCGCCGAGCGCGCGCACCTGGCCAAGGACGGCGAGGTCGCGGCGCGAACGCGGGAAGGCGCCGAGGAAAAGATCGCTCGTGTATTCGGGATCGAGGTAGTCGGCTCCAGGTTCGTAACCGGTCGCGAACACGATCAGCTCGAAGCGGTCAAAGGGCAGGTGAGCCGAGTCCTGAAGGATTTCGATACGGCGGTCGTTGACGAGTGTGAGGAACGAATCCGACACGATCGGTTCATCCTCCATGACCGAGACCTCGGGCTTGGGCAGCCCCACGTTTTCGGGGCGGCCGATCGCGCGCTCAATGAGCTTCTCGGCGACCGTGTCATTAAAGGCTCGGCCGAGGAAGGTCGGCTCGAGGCGGGCAAGGGAATCGCCCGCGAACGGACCCCACGTGCGCGGAACGACCCAGTGCGCTTCGGTGGGATGAAGGGCCACGCGACGATTCGCCTTCGCGAGCTCGACGGCGATATCGGCCGCCTCCTGGCCACCGCCGATCACGAGCACGTCCTTTTCAGTAGTGTCGTCGCCGCCCAGGAAGTTCTTCGAGTGGATTGTGCGAACGCCAGACTCGCGGGCCTCGTGCCACAGTGGCGGCAGGAAGGGACGCTGCGAGACCCCGTGGGCCGCGATGATCGCGGTGTACGGGCGCACCTCGCCCGAGGAGAAATCTACTTCCCACTCGCCCTCGCCGAACGAGCGGATGCTGCGCACCGCTTTGTTGGGTTCAAACCGTTCCGTGAGGCCGTGATGGGAGGCGTAGGCGCGAAGGTAGGTCGCGTATTCGTCGGTCGAGGGGAACGAGGGGAAGCTGACGGGCATGCGAAGATCCTCGAACTGCGTATGCGACTTCGAGGTGGCAAGCTTCATGTTCGGCCAGGTCGGGGCGTCCTCGTTAGCGATGTTCCACACGCCACCCACGTGGTTTTGCGCATCCACAAGGTCGAAATCCACCCCGAGGGAGGAGAGGGCGGCAGCGGCCGCGAGACCCGAGGGGCCGGCTCCGATCACGAGAACGGATCCGCGTGTGAGTGCAGTCATGGCGGGGGTGTGCCTTCCAGAACGACGCAAGATTAACGTTCCACATGTTAGGGCGCTCGTGTGCAAAAAAGCTGTGATGGGAACGGTCTCCTTTCAGGGCCGCTGCGTATGGTGGGGGCACTATGAGCGACTATCAAGAGCCTCTCTCGCCCGGTCTCGCACCCTTCCGTGAAACCTTCGGCACGTTCACTCCCGAAGCGATTGTTTTTGACTGCGATGGTGTTCTCCTCAACACGCAAAGCCTGTGGGAAGAAACCCAGGTCGAATACCTCGAGGCCCGGTCCCTCGCGATGGAGGAGGCGCGCCGTCGTTGGCTCGTGGGCCGTGACGTGATCGACGTCGTCGTCGCGATCGCGGAGCTCACGGGGGAGAAGCCCGAAGACGTTGGCGAAAGTCTCAAGCGGAGCTACTTTGCAAAGCTTGCCGATGACATCCCCGTGCTTCCGGGCGCAGCGGAACTGCTGAAGGCCGCGAGTTCGCGGATCCCCGTTGCCGTGGCATCTAACAGCAACCGCGCCCCGCTCCTGAGCGAACTTGCCGACGTCGGCCTCCTGCCGTATGTCGATCACGTCGTCTCCCTCGACGACGTTGCAAGCCCCAAGCCCGCCCCCGACATCTACGTGCGCGCGTGCGAACTGCTCGGCGTCGCCCCCGAGCGAGCCCTCGCGATTGAGGATTCGGAAACGGGGGCGCAGGCCGCCGCAGCCGCCGGATGCCGGCTCATCGTTGCCCCTACGATTCCCGGGCAGCGACCCGAAGGCGAGCTTGAGATCGCTGCGATCGGCGACCCGGGGCTGCGCGAATGGGTAGCGACGTGGCCCGACCGCCGCGGTGGTTATTCGCCCGTGTACAACGCGCTCGGTCTCGTGCGCCACGAGATTCCCGACGCGATCGTGACCGACTGCGACGGCCTCCTCCTCGACACCGAGGCTCTATGGACCGAAACGCAGCTCAAGGTTCTCTACGACGCGGGCGTGACGCCAACCGAAGAGGACCTCGGCGCGCTCATGGGCACGACCCTCGAACAGACCGCCGAAATTCTCGGCGACATGACGGGCCAGGATCCGGCTCGCGTCGAGCAGATCGTGACCGACGACTTCCAGTCGCGACTCAGAGCCAATGTGCCGACCATGCCGGGCGCACGCGAATTCCTCGAACTTGCCGCGACCAAGGTGCCGATCGCGGTCGCCTCGAACTCGTGGCACGAGATTCTCGAGAAGAAACTCACGGCCGCTGGGCTCCTCGGGTATTTTGAGAGCCTTCAAAGCTCGAGTACCGTCGGAAACCCCAAGCCCGCCCCGGACATGTACGAGGCTGGCGCGAAAGCCCTCGGGTGCGAGCCCTCGCGGTGCCTCGCCTTCGAGGATTCCCCCCTTGGGGCGCGCGCGGCGAAAGCGGCGGGTATGACCCTCATCGGGATTCCCTCGACGGGGCAACCGATCGACGTGGCCGATTTAACGCTCTCCTCGCTGAGCGATCCCGACCTCCTCGCGTGGGTGAAGAGCTGGCCGAACCGAAAGCAGGACTGACATGACGAGCGAGAACTTTCGCGAAAATGCACGCCCCCACGCGTCCGAGTTGCTCGGCCGCGGGTGGCTCAACACCGGCGGGGTCGACCTGAGCCTCGAGGATCTTCGCGGCAAGATCGTGGTCCTCGATTTTTGGACGTTCTGTTGCGTGAACTGCCTGCACGTGCTCGACGAGCTGCGGCCGCTCGAGGAGAAGTGGTCCCAAGAGATTGTCGTGATCGGTGTGCATTCGCCGAAATTCTCGTTCGAGCGCGACCACGACGCACTCGTCGCCAACATCGAACGCTACGGCGTCGAACACCCCGTTCTCGACGACCCCGACCTACGCACGTGGAGCGAGTACGGCGCGAAGGCTTGGCCGACCCTCATGGTCCTCGACACGCACGGTCGCATCGCCGCGTCGATGTCGGGCGAAGGCCACGCGGCGAATCTCGACTCGACCATCGCACGGCTCGTGAGCGAGGGGGAGTCCGACGGCACCCTCGTGCGCGGCGATGCCCCTACTGTTCTCGAGCAATCCGAACTCCACACCCTGCGTTTCCCCTCGAAAGGCGGGCTTTTGCCCGACGGTCGCATCGTCGTGAGCGACGCGGGGCAAAACCGTATCGTCGTGTTCGAAGCCGACGGCGTGAGCGTCGACGAGGTGATCGGCACGGGTGTGCGCGGCTGGGCCGACGGTGACGCGGGCGAGGCACAGTTCTCGCAACCGAACGGCATCGCCGTTCTTCCACCCGAAGTTGCCGACCAGGTGGGCTACGACCTCGTGATCGCCGATACCGGCAATCACCGCCTGCGCGGTGTGCAGCTCGGCAGGCGTCGGCTCCTGCGCCCCAGGATCGAAAGCCACGTGTTCACCCTCGCCGGGAACGGCGAGCAGTGGATGCAGGGCCAGAGCCTTCCCACGGGGGTTGGCACTCCGATCCAGTTCGCCCTCTCGACACCGTGGGATGTCGAATGGGACGACGTATCCGGGCAGATCATCATCGCGATGGCGGGAATCCACCAGATGTGGACCTACCGGCCGGCGGCGCTCAACGACGACGGCGAGTTCGTTGACGAAGGCGCGCTCGCGGTTCTCGCGGGAACGACCCAGGAGGGCCTCGTAGACGGCGCTCTCGTGCGCTCGTGGTGGGCGCAGCCCTCGGGCGTCACGGTCGACGCCAACGGAACCGTGTTCGTTGCCGACGCCGAAACGAGTGCGGTGCGCGTGATCGCCGCGGATCGCAGCGAGGTCACGACTCTCGTGGGAGAGGGCCTCTTCGATTTTGGTCACGTCGACGGTCCTCTCGACAAGGCCCGCCTGCAGCACCCCCTCGGCATTACGGTTCTCGCCGATGGCCGCCTCGCGGTCGCCGACACCTATAACGGCGCGGTGCGGATCATCGACCCGATTCACGACTCGGTTGTCACCGTTGCGACCGGGCTTTCGGAGCCGAGCGACCTCATCGTCGTCGACCCGATCGATGGGCTCGCGCAGCTCATCGTCGTTGAATCCGGCGCGCACAAGCTCACGTGGGTGTCCATTTCGCCCGCTGCCGAGCAGATCATCGACGAGGGCCCGCAGCAGACCGAACGCCCCGCGACCGCGGTCTCGAACGCCGGCCCACTCACGGTCACCGTCGCGTTTACGCCGCCCGAGGGGCACAAGCTCGACGACTCCTTCGGCCCGGCAGTCCAGGTGAGCGTCTCGACGACGCCACCGGCGATGCTCGTGAGCGGAGGCGGGACCTCGAGCGAACTCGAGCGCGAGATTGAGCTCGACCCGAACTACAGCGAAGGCGTCATTCACGTCAGTGCGCGCGCTGCCTCGTGCGACGCCGACCCGAGCGTAGAGTTCCCCGCGTGCCACATGCACCAGCAAGACTGGGGCGTGCCGATCACGCTGACCGAGGAGGGCACGCGCGCGCTCGTCCTCTCGCTTCTCGCATGAGCGCCTTCGCCTTGGGGGCCGACACCGCATGGATGCTCGTTGCGGCCGGGGTCCTCTCGCTCGTAGCCCTCGCCCACCCGTGGTTATGGATCGCGCGCGGTAGAGCCGGCGTCGATGATCGCGCGCCGCGGATCGGCACGCTCGTGACGGCCGCATCGCATTCGGCCCTGTGGGGCGGGTTCGGCGCGGGAATCCTCGTGGCCCTTGCGCCCGGCGATGCCGGTGATCGGGTGTTGCGCGGCGGTTCCGTTTTCTTCGGCAGCATCCTCGCGGTCGCCGTGGCGGCCCTCGGGGCGCTGCTCGTCGCACGGGCGAATGTCGATGACCCCGATCCGGACGCCACTGATGAACCGCGAAAGCCACGCCTTTCTGCGGCGAGAGCTCTGCCCGGGAGCGTGCGTGGAATCGGCGTGGGCGCCGCAACGCTCATGCTCATTGCCCTCATCGTGGTGAAGCATGCCGATGCGGGGCCGCTCCTCCTCCTTGTCGCGCTCGGCCTCGCGATCGGTGGGGCGTCGCTGCGCTCGGGCGTGGCGCTCTCCTCACTGGGGGAGACCGGTGCACGGATTGACGTTGGCACGCTTGAGCAGTCCCGAGACCGGGACGATCTCCCACTCGAGCCCCTGTCACCGCCGCTCGCGCGCGGTCCGCTGCGCGCGGTCGATTCCGCTGCGCTCGCGGCTCTCCTCGCGGGCGCCGTCATGACGCTCGGTGCGCCCATCGTGGGACTCGCCGGTCTCGTTTCCGCCATTGTGCTGGCGTGCGGTGCGCTCGTCGCCCTGATTGGCTCTGCGTTTGTGCCCGCCGGATCGACGCGCTCCTCGCGCTTCGTGAGCGCCGGGCTCACGGGGATCATTCCGCTCGCTCTCGTCGGCTCTGTGCTCTCCCTGTGGCTGCCCACTCGCTACGCGAATCTCCGCATGGCCGAAGTGGGGCTCGGAAACTTCAACGACCCCTTGCTCGTGTCGCTCTTCGTCGACTCGGATACCCAGCAGGCACCCGCGTCCGTCGCGCGCGACGAGGTCGAACCTCTGATCGAGAAAATCGCTGCGCAGTTCTCCGGCTTCTACGCAAACGTGGGAGACGCCCCCGAAGCGCAAAGCGTTGCCGACACGATCATGCTGCACGCGATCAACCCCTCGTTCGTGACGGGCCTCGCGCTCGTCATTGGAGGCGCACTCGCCCTCCTCGCTGGCCTCGCGATCGTGTGGCCGCACGTGCGAACCGAGACCGCCATGGGAGCAGGCCCTTCCCGCGGGATAGTTGCCGCTCGCTTTGGGCGCATCAGCCCGTCGTCGGTGGGTCTCGGCTCCAGTCGCGCACTCGCGCTGCTCGCCATTGCCGCTTTGCTCGGTATCGCAGCGGCGTGGGGCCTCGCGACTGCCGCCGCCGGCATTGCCTACCTCGGCTACTACCTTCTCGCGCTCGCCGCGGCAGGAGCCGCGGCTGTGTGGGGCGGCTTCTCGGCGATCGCGGGCGCCGGGTATTCTCGCGAAACCGCCGTTTCGGTGCGCGACGGTGACGCCACGGAGCAGTCCTCTCACGAGGCGCTCGCGGGCTCTCTTCTCGCGCTGCTCTCGAGTGCGGCTGCCCTCCCGCTCGTGGCACCGATTGCGGGAGCGATGCGCGCGGCGCCGCAGCAGGGTGTGCTGTGGGCCGACAGGCAGCTACGCGTGTTGAGCGTTGATTCGCCAACGGTCGTTCTTGGTTTCGCGTTCGGTGTTGTGGCCGTTCTGGCCGTGGTCGCGTTCATCGCGACGCCCACGCGCGCTGTTCTTGCCAATGCCGTGACCGAGGCGCGCATTGCGCTTGCCGAACAGTCGAGCGCTCGAGGTTCATCCGACGGCCCCGATGATTGTGGCGACGAGGTGCTCTTTGAGGGGCTCGAGAGTGCGCTTCGGCGCACGTCAGCGATCGTGGTGATGTGTGCGTTGCTCGCTCCGGCCGTATGTGGCTTCGGGATCGGAGCGGCATCGCTGCCCGCCTTCGCCGTCGGTGTTGTGGTGGCTTCCGGTGTAGTTGCGGCGGCTGCGCACATGCGCGTCGCCTCAAGTGAAGCGGCCCTAGCGCGGGTTGAGTCAGGGGTGGCCGGTGGCACCGCGTCGCTTGCCTACTCGTCTGTGCTCACCGAAGTATCGGAGGCCCGAGCTCGAGTGTCGCTCATGTCTTCACTTGCCGGCGCGTCTGGCTTCGGTGCCATCGCGGTGCTCATGACGCTCGCGGCTGCTCCCGCAGTCGTGTCCCTCACGGGAGATGAGGGGACGCATCCTCTCGTGCGGGTCATCATCGTGGTCGCGGCCCTCATGGTGCTCGTCGTCTCGATCGTGCTGTCGCGGGGCCTCGAGCAGGTCGACCTCGCCGACAATCTGCGAGATGCGACTGATCGGGATGACCAGGATTCCCGCGCCTCGACCACGGTGCGCGAGAAGACCTCGAGTGCGCAGGCACAGTCGAAGAAACGGGCGGCGCAATCCAAGCGAAACTCGGATGCCCGCGAGGAAAATCGGCCCGAATCCAACGATCTTGTAGACGACATTTTCGGCGAGTCTGAAGTCTCGAAGAAGAAGCGTGGGCGCAAAAGGAAGTAGGGATAAAGGACGGTTTCCAGCGTAAGTCCCACCTCGACGTTCTTGTTGAGGCGCGAGCGTCGACGTGAGCTTCCCGTGCTCCAAAAGTACCGGTGCTGGGTGCTCAAGAGATCTTTCCTCTCAAGCGCCCAGCACCGGTTTTCCTTACTGTGATGAGCTCAATGTTGTGAGTATCGCTCTATTGCCATTCGGCCTTAGCGGGATCGACTCCGTATTTTCGAGCGTTCTCGTCGATTGCGAGCGTGAGCCATTCCGCCATACCCGATTGACGTGACTCAAACCTTTCGCGAAAGCGTGGGTCCTCGACGTACCCTCTCGCGATCAGAACATGCTTGGCGGGCGTGACCTCGAACCAGGTCAGTGCTCTGCGGTACTCATCGGCGAGGCTAATAGCTTCGGCGCTTCGCGGATCCACACCGCGCTGAATAGCTGCGGCGATTTTCTCTTCAACAGCATCGATTTGAATCTTGTCACGCTCCAGGTCTTCTGCTGTTTGGGATTCTTGGTATTGACGAGATGTTGCCCAGTCCTCGGTGTGCCCCCATTTGTTTTTCGCTTCGTCGTCCCATTCGGGATTCCAATCCTTTCCCAGGATTTCTGCGCGTTGTTCGGGGGTAATTTTCTCTCCCATATCAATCCTTTCGATCAGTGAATCTACTGCCCGCAGCATGCGGTGCAGGTGATCGACTTTGCCCAGCAGTGCTTCGCGTTGCTGAACGAGCCGTTCCCGCTCCGAAGCGACCTCATAAGCCGTTCCAGCACGTGCATCAGTCATCCCACGACTCAATCCTTGTGCGGCGAGGAGGTCGCGAACCTCTGCGAGCGACATCCCGGTTTCCCGGTAGATGAGCACCGCGTGGAGACGTTCGAGATCTCGCTCGCTGTAGAGGCGATACCCCGCCCGGGACCGTGCGCTTGGACTTACCAAAGCGATTTCGTCCCAGTAGTGAAGAGTTCGCACGCTCACCCCAATGAGCGCGGCTGTTTCGCCAACGGAGAGGTCTTGATGCGAGCTTTGGTTCGGTTCAGGAGTGTTCGGCATGTCGTTCACGCTACCGATCCTGGTGCCTCACGTGACGTGAGGGTCAAGTCCTTTTCGCGGTGGCGAACCCGCGAGATCGGTTCCGAATTCGTAAAGCTAGTCGAGCAGCCCCTCTTCACGCGCCCGCGCGAGCGCCGCCGTCCGGCTCGACACCCCAAGCTTTCCGTAGAGCCGCGCGAGGTGAGTCTTGATGGTGGTGGGGGAGAGGAATAGTTCCTCGCTAATCTCGCGATTGCTCAAACCGCGATCGAGCGCATTGAGCACGTCCCTTTCCCGGCCCGTGAGCGTGATGCGGTCCTTGCGCATCTCGCTCAGGAGCTTGCCCGCAACGACGGGTGCGAGCACCACCTCGCCGCTCGCTGCACGCTGCACCGCGCTCGTGAGGTCGGCTGGCGCGGAATCCTTCAAGAGGTAGCCTTGGGCGCCGGCCTCGACGGCGGCGAGAATCTCGGAATCGTCGTCGTAATTGGTGAGAACGAGAATCCGCGGGTGATCCCCGCGTGCGCGAATAGCGCGGATCGCCTGCACGCCGCTCATGCCGCCGTCGGCGAATCGAAGATCCATCGTTACGAGATCCACGTCGCCCTCGCTGGCTCTTTTGACTGCCTCTTCAGCGCTGGGGGCTTCGGCGACGACGGTGAAGTCCTCGTGGCTTTCGAACACGGCGCGCAGCCCCGCGCGCACCACGGGGTGGTCGTCGGCGATGAGGATCGAGATCATGCGTGCGCTCCTTGAAGGGTTGGAGAGGTGGAGTGGGTAGCGTCCTGGGACTCGGGGGCGGGTTTCACGAGGCTGGAGCGGGCTCGGTCAGGGCCGACGGTTCCTGCGCCACTGGGATCGCCACGCTTACGAGCGTGCCGTCGCCGGGCGAGGCGATGATCGCGGCGTTTCCGCCGAGTTCTCGCGAGCGTTGCACGACGAAACCGAGGCCGTAGCCGCCGCTGTCGCAGCGCGGGCCGAGCAGCGCCTCGTCCACGTCGAAGCCGCGGCCGTCGTCTTCGATATCGACATGCAGCTCGCCACCGTCAGCGTAGGCGCGAACCTCGATGCGTGAGGCGCGCGCGTGGTCGAGGGCGTTGGCGAGCGACGATTGGACAATACGCACGAGACTCGTCGCTGTCGTCATGTCGAGCTCCGGCAGATCGTGAGAGACGTGGCATTCGATGACCGGGGCTGCTTCACCGGGAACGGCGACCACTCTGGACCGAGCGGTGTCAACAACACGGGTGAGAGCCGTCTCGAGGCGCGCGGGTCCCGATTCGTGTGGCGTGAGGTGGGAGATCGCGCTGCGAAGCTCGCTCAGGGCTTCCGAGGTGGCGTCGGAAGCGGAACGCACGTGATCGAGCGCAAGTGGCACCTCACCCGAACCGAGTGCCTCGTCCGCGAGCCCGAGTCGCAAGATGACGCTCGAGAGAGACTGGGCCGTGGTGTCGTGAAGGTCGCGACCAAGCCGCTCGCGCTCGGTTATGCGTGCTTTTTCGCGTTCAGACTCGACGAGCTGGTCTTGGGCGCTTCGAAGTTGCGCGATGACGGTATTTTTCTGAAGCGCCTCGAAGCGCATCGCGCGGTACATGTGCATGAACGCGAGCATAAGCACGGCGATGAGGAGCGGCCCCACGACAGTGCCCGTCGAGGCGCCATGGTGGAAAACCTGTCCTGCGATCGTAAAAGCAGTAAGGCCGAGCGTTACGAAAGCTCCGGTGTGCTCAGGCAGAAGCCACTGGGCGATGCCGATAAGTGCAAAGAGGAAGTAGGTCGCGTGGGGTGTTTCTGCAATAACCATCGCCCATGCCGAGGCGAGCACTGCCACGTACACGAGGGGGCGCCACGAGAGAACGGTTGCCGGCTCGGCGTGAATATCGCCGGCACGCACGAGCCACGCGCCGCCTCCGAGCATCACAAAGAGCGTCACGAGGCTGAAGATCACGACGCTCGTGGTGTGTGACGCCGCAGTGAGAGTGCTTTCGAAGACGGGGATCGCAAGGAGAACACATGCGAGAGCGGCTGCCCCCACGACGTGTGAGGTGCGGGCTGAAGTGGGCATGTCTTCGATCCTAATTCCCGTACCCGAAGAGCTGTTCCTCCAAAAGGATGAACGAAGTGGGTACCGGCAGGAGGTACCGGCGAATGGGCCCCGATAGGCACAGTGGAGACATCATCAACCGCGCATAAGGAGTTCGCCTCATGTTTCTTGCCATCCGCGACCTACGCTTCGCGAAGGGACGTTTCTCCCTCATCGTCGCCGTCGTGTCCCTCATGACGTTCCTCGTGACATTCCTGGCCGGCCTCACGGGCGGCCTCGCGATGCAGAACATCTCGGCGATTCTCTCGTTGAATCCCGACAAGGTCGTCCTGTCGGTCGACGATGGCGAGCAGGAGCAATTCGCGAACTCGACCATCACCGAGGAGCAGTACACGGCCTGGGCTGACAAGGCCGGAAAGGACGCCGTCACCCCGCTCGGCATCTCGAGCGCACTGCTCGATACAGGTGAGAAGACCGAGTCGGTCGTCCTCATGGCCGAGCCGTTCGGCAAGGACTCCCGCGTCCCCGAGGCCGGCAAGCTCGTGCTTGGCGAGACCACTGCCGAATCCCTCGGAGTGAACGCCGGCGACACCCTCGAAGTTTCGGGTGAGACCCTCACCGTCTCACGCGTGCTCAAGGATGAGTTCCATTCACACCGCCCGGTCGCCTTCGCTGACCTGACCACGTGGCACGACTACCTCGAGCGCACCCATCAGCCGCAGGATTACGCGACCGCGCTTCTCGTGGGGGAGGGAGGGGCCGACGCTTCCTCGGCTCTCACTGATTCCGAGGTCAAGACCCTCGATAGCGATCAGTCCACGACCACGAAGTCGCTTCTCCCGTCGCTTCTCGCGATTGGCTCGTTCCGCTCAGAAATCGGCTCGCTCGCGATGATGATCGCTCTCCTCGTCGTGATCTCGACGCTCGTGATCGGCGTGTTCTTCCTCGTGTGGTCGATGCAGCGTCAGCGCGATATCGCCGTGCTCAAGGCGATCGGCGCGCGCACGAGCTGGCTCGCGAGCGACTCGCTGTGGCAGGCGCTCATCGTGCTCGGCATCGGTTCGCTCATCGGCGTTGGTCTCACCGCTGGCCTGGGTGTTCTCGTCGCCAACGCGATGCCGTTTGTCATGAACGTGGCGACGCTCGTGGGCGTCCCCATCCTCATGCTTCTCGCGGGTCTCGTGGGCTCGCTCGTGTCGGTCCGCACGATCACGAAGGTGGATCCGACGAAGGCCCTGCAAGCGTCTGCGGCCTAGCCACTCCGGAAGACTCCGCGCCCCTCACACTTTGACGAAAAGGACAAAGCAATGCTGAACCTCAACGACATCAGCCTCACCTACCCTGATGGCGGCTCGACCGTCACCGCAATCAACCACGCGAACCTCACCGTGAACCCCGGTGAGTTCGCCGCCGTGACCGGCCCCTCCGGTTCGGGCAAGTCGAGCCTGCTGTCGGTCGCCGCGACCCTCACGAGCCCCGATTCGGGAAGCGTGACAATCGCCGGTATCGAAACAACAACGCTTAACCAAAAGCACAAAAGCGAGGTGCGCCGCGACCACATCGGCATCGTGTTTCAGTCGCCGAACCTCATCCCATCGCTCACCGTTGCCGAGCAGCTCGAGATCGTCGCACGTCTCGGTGCGGGCACCTTGAAGCGCGTATCGAAGAAGGAACGCCAAGAGCGCATCGAGGCGGCCCTCGATGCCGTGGGCATGCTCGACCGTGCCCATCACCGCCCGGGAGCTCTCTCCGGTGGTCAGCGGCAGAGGGGCAATATTGCCCGTGCGATCATCCACCAACCCGAGGTTCTGCTCGTGGATGAGCCGACGAGCGCCCTCGACCAGGAGCGCTCCAAAGCGATCATCGAACTGCTCGCGGAGACCACCCGCAAGCGCGAGCTCGCGACCATCGTCGTGACCCACGCGCAAGAGCAGCTCGAACAGTTCGATTCCGTTTATCGCATGGTTGACGGCGTTCTGTCGCGCGAGCGAAACTGAATTCCCGAGGGTTTGTGGGGGTTATTCCGGTCGTGAAGGCTGGGATAACCCCCGCAACGTCTATGCAATTCGGTGAAAGTGGAGCGGGTGACGGGAATCGAACCCGCGCTGTCAGCTTGGGAAGCTGAAGTTCTACCATTGAACTACACCCGCGAATGTGCCTCCCTAGTGTAGCCGCCGCGCGGCGCACCTCCAAACCGGCGTGAGGGAAGCGACCACGCGTTAAGATAGAGGCGTGCTTCTCAGTGATCGTGATATTCGCGCGGAAATCGAGGCGGGCCGCATCGGCATCGCCCCCTTTGGTGACGAGTTTATTCAGCCCGCGTCAGTGGACGTGCGGATCGATCGATTCTTTCGCCTCTTCGATAACCACAAGTACGCGATGATCGACCCTGCGAAGGAGCAGGCAGAGCTTACGCGCCTCGTGGAGGTGGCCCCGGATCAGCCCTACATGCTGCATCCGGGCGAATTCGTGCTCGCGTCGACGTATGAGACGGTGAGCCTTCCCAACGACATTGCGGCGCGCCTTGAGGGGAAGTCGAGCCTCGGCCGCCTCGGGCTGCTCACGCACTCCACGGCGGGCTTTATCGACCCCGGGTTCGAAGGGCACATCACCCTCGAGCTGTCGAACATGGCAACCCTCCCGGTCGCACTGTGGCCGGGCATGAAGATCGGCCAGCTGTGTTTCTTCCGGCTTAGTAGCGAGGCAGAAAGCCCGTACGGCTCGGAGGGGAACCTCAACAGGTACAGGGGCCAAAGGGGTCCGACGGCTTCCCGCTCATACATGAACTTTCACCGCACGCAGATCCCCGCAACCCCCTTGGAGGAGACCCCGTGACGCACACCCTTGTTCTCGACCGAAGCTACGGGCTCGATGATCTCTTCGCGCTCACGCTCAACCGTTACCCACTCGCGCGGAAGAAGAAGAAAACGATCCGGGTCAGTGACACGACTTCGCTTGTGTGGAACCCTTCGGCGAACGAGGCAACGATCGAGGTTCCCATGCATCGCGATGGCGGACCTTCGGAGATTCCCGATGGATTCGGCTTCGATACGGCCTTCCCGAACGGTGTACCCGCCGGTGAGGAGCGCGAGATTCTCGAGTTCGCGCTTAACGCGGTGCGTCGCCTCGGCGGGAAGGTCGTGACCGACACGGGCCACGAGCTCGCCCCGCATCAGTTCATGCAGCCGAGCCTCCACGTGATTGCCGCGTATGAGCTCGCGCCGAAGGACCTGCTCGAGATCGTGCAGAAGATCGTGAAGGAGTCGGAGCTTGTGGGAGAGCCTGAGGGCTTCCCGTACATGATCTCGGCCCCGATTTTCGCGCACGCCGATCTCGTGGTTGAAGCGACGACGCTCGAGGAAGACATCCCCGCGATTGAGCACGTCGAATGGGTCAAGGAAGGCGCGGCGCTGTACACGGTGGCCTATCGCCCCGATGATCCCTCGAGCCTCGTTGCCGAAAACCCGGAGAAGCCGCAGATTCGTGAATGGCGTGAGGCCTACCTCGGGTGCAGTGCCGTGGCGCGCGCGATTTGGGACGAGACTGGCGGGTTCGTGCTCGACTACGAGAATTTCCTCGTCAACCCGAACGAACTGTTCTAAAGCAGCGTGAGACCCATTGCACAAAACGGGACTTAAGTTGTATTCTTGAGGTGGTTCGCCGGACAGCCATGCGGAGTGAAGCCTGGTCTTGCGATGAGGAGAAGTCGATGACGAAGATGTTGTCCGCAGTCGCTTCGTGCGCCACCGTCGCGCTCATGGTCGCGGGATGCTCAAGCTCTCCCGTGAACTCGGAATCTTCACCGAAAGTTGCTCCTTCCACGGCTCACGAGCAATGGGTACAGGACGCCCGAGTTCGCCTCGACGGTCAGGGCAACCGCTACTTTCCGAAGGTCAGCCGAGAAGAAGCGCTCGATGCCGAATGGGCACGTATCGAAAGTGCTTATGCATCGCAAGGCCGCACAGCACCCGAGAAACCAGACAGCCCTGCGGAAGTGAAGGACGATCAAGACGCCTGGGTGCGGTGTATGCACGACGACGGCTGGAGCGACACCGATGTTTCCTCCGAAGGTATTGTGACGCGGGGTGAGTTTTCGCTGAGCAAGCCGCTTGAATGGTCCGTTTCGGAATATGGATGCTCCGCGAAATTTACATCGTTGGGGGAGATGCCAAACGAGAAGCAAGCAAGCGAATTGTGGCAGTTCCAAAAAGATGTCGTCATTCCGTGTCTCGAAAAGCAGGGGGCGACTATCGCGGGCTTCCCGTCCGAAGAGGAGTACCTGGACCGGTACTTCAGTGATGGTTCGCTCGAGCTCGCGAGCGCATACGCTCCCGGTGATGTCCAGCAGCGACTACTCGAAGGGAAACTCGAGTGTCGCGCACTTCCCGAGGGATGGGATTATTCCGTGTAGCGGGACGGCTCGCCGCGTCGCGCCTATGACTTGATAAGGTTAAGCGTCCCCGCACCGTAGTCACGAGGACGGAACCACCTGCATGATTATCGCCATCGTCGCGCATTTCGCGATGGCACTTGTGGCGCCCTTTTTCGTGAAGTGGTGGAAACAAAAAGCATTTCTACCGATCGCTCTCGTTCCCGCGGGAACCGCCGCGTACCTGCTCGCGCACTCACCCGCCGTCCTCGCCGAGGCGCCCCTCGTCGAGTCCCACCCGTGGATTCCCCAGTTCGGCATCACTCTGAGCTTTGCACTCGACCCGCTCGCGTGGCTGTTCGTCCTCATCGTTTCGGGTATCGGAACGGTCATCATGCTGTACTGCTCGCGGTACTTCAAGGAAACGGAGCCGTCGCTCGCGCGTTTCGCAGGTGTGTTCACGGCGTTCTCCGGGGCGATGCTCGGGCTTGTGCTCGCCGACGACGCGATGATGCTGTTCGTGTTTTGGGAGCTCACGACCGTGTTCTCCTACCTGCTCATCGGCCACTACGTCACGAAGCAGGCCTCGCGTCGCGCGGCGATCAACGCGCTCATTTCTACGACCGCGGGCGGCCTCGCCCTCATGGTGGGACTCATCATGCTCGGCGTTGAAGCCGGCAGCATGCGAATCTCCGAGATCCTCACGTCGCCCGCGTTCGCCGCAGTCTCCCCGTACCTCGTTGTGGCCCTCGTGCTCGTGCTCATCGGTGCGGCTACGAAATCGGCACTTGCCCCCGGGCACTTCTGGCTCCCCGGTGCAATGGCCGCACCCACGCCCGTGTCGGCGTATCTTCACGCCGCGGCGATGGTGAAGGGGGGAATCTATGTTCTCTTGAGGTTCGTCCCGCTCCTGGCAACCGTCGGACCCCTCACGATTACAGTTTCCGCTCTCGGTGCCGCGACCATGCTGCTCGGTGGGTGGCGCGCCCTCAGGCAAACCGATATCAAGCTGCTGCTCGCGTACGGCACCGTGTCCCAGCTCGGATTCATGGCGTCGATCGCGGCCGTCGCCACGCGCGAAGCGGTGTTTGCCACAGCCATGCTCACCCTCGCACACGCGCTTTTCAAGGCGCCGCTGTTCATGAGCGTCGGCGTCGTAGACAAGTGCTACGGCACTCGCGACCTGCGCGAACTCAGCGGGGTGTTCAAAGACCTGCCGATTATCGGGATCGTCGCCTTCGTGAGCGCGGCTTCGATGGCGGCGATGCCGCCGCTATTTGGATTCGTCGCAAAGGAAGCGGTGTTCTACACCCTCGCCGAGGGTGAGCCCTGGGCTCGTGCGATCCTCGCGGCGACCGTCGCTGGATCCGTGCTGACAGTCGCCTACTCGTGCCGATTCTTCTTCCACGTGTTTCCCGGCGAAGGCGGGGCTCCGCACAAGCAACCCACGCTGCGATTCCAGCTCATCCCAGCGATCGTCGCGACCGCGAGCCTTTTCGCTCTCGCGCTCACTCCCCAGCTTGAGGTACTCGCGACGCTCATCGCGGGCGGCCCCGGCGCCGCCGTGGGGGAGGTCGGTCACCTCGCCGTCGTTCCCGATCACGTGTCGCTTCCGCTCATCTGTTCGCTCCTCGCACTTACCCTCGGTGCTGCCCTCGCGGTGTGGCACGCCCCGTTTGAGCGCTTCCAGAAGGCCGTGAGCCCCCAGCGCACGGCGCTTGGGCGATGGTGCGATGCGGAGCGCCTGTTCCGCGCTTCCATGCGCCAGGTGGACTCGCTCGCCGTGCGCACAACCGCCTTCTTCCAGCGCGGCTCGCTCCCGGTGCACCTCGGCGCGATCTTCCTCGTGTTCGTCGTGATGCTCGGTGGCGCACTCGGCTTCACCGGTAAGCTCCCGGACACGGTCGTCCTGTTCGCACATCCCGCAGAGTTTGCCGTGGTCGGCTTCACGGCGCTCGCAGCGCTCGGCGCGGCGCGCGCCCGTCGCCGGCTGAGGGCCGCGCTTCTGATTTCCGGCACGGGCTTCGGCGCTGCGCTCCTGTTCATGATGTACGGCGCCCCCGATGTCGCCGCGACCCAGCTTTTCGTCGAGACGATGATGACCGTCGTGCTAATCCTCGTGCTGCGACGCCTGCCCGCGCACTTCTCGATTCGCCCGCGCCGCTTCGACCAAGTCGCGCGCTGGTCAATCGCCATCTGCACGGCCATCGTGATCGTCACCGTCTTCGCGTATGCGGCGGGAGCGCGCCTCACCGCCCCGGTCGGCCCCGAGCTCATCGAGGCCGGTTACGAGATCGGCAAGGGGCACAACGCGGTCAACGTCACCCTCGTCGACGCGCGTGTGTGGGACACGATGGGGGAGATCGCCGTAGTCCTCGTCGTTGCCTCGGGAATCGCCTCCCTCATCTTCGTGCAAAAGCGTGAGCAGCAGATCGTGCGCGTAGGGGACCTCGAGGGAGAGCTCTCGATCTGGCGACGAACGTCCGACGCCTCCATCCCCGAAAATACGCTCCGGTTCCACGACGAGAGCGGGGACCTCGAGGGCAATCGCGGCTCCACGTGGCTCCTCGCGAGCCGCACCCTCGCGCCCGAACGCCGAATGGTCGTCCTCGAAGTCATCACGCGCCTCACGTTCCCGATGCTCATGGTGCTGAGCGTCTACCTGCTGTGTGCAGGCCATAATTTCCCCGGTGGCGGATTCGCCGGTGGCCTGGTTGCGGGTCTCGCGATCACGCTTCGCTATCTCGCCGGCGGCCGCTACGAACTTAACGAGGCCGCGCCCGTGCAGGCCGGGGCGCTTCTTGGCATTGGCATGGTGCTCGCCCTTTTCACGGGCATCTCACCGCTCCTCTTCGGCGGCACGGTGTTCCAAAGCTACGTGTGGATCGGGCACCTCCCCGTTCTCGGCGAGATCGAACTCGCGAGCGCACTCATCTTCGATATCGGCGTGTACCTGATCGTCGTGGGCCTCGCCCTCGACGTCTTGCGCACTCTCGGCGAGCAGATCGACCGGCATCAGGAGGCGGAACTCGATGCACGTTAGCCTCCTCATTCTCCTTCTCGCGGCAGTCTTGATCGCGAGCGGAATCTACATGCTGCTCGAACGCACCCTCTCGCGCATCATCATGGGCGCGGTCCTCGCGGGCAACGGCATCAACCTGCTGTTTCTCCTCGCGATCGGGACCCCCGGAACGCCGCCATTTGAAGGCTCGGGCGCGCTTGAGGCCATGAGCGACCCGCTGCCCATGGCGATGGTGCTCACCGCGATCGTCATCTCTCTCGCCCTCACGGGCTTCGGCATGGCGCTCTCCTACCGCTCGTGGCAACTATTCGGCCACGACGAGGTTCCCGACGACGTCGAGGACCTCCGCGTCGCCGACCGCTCGCGCAGGCTCGTCGAACGTCACCGCCACGAAGTCATCGAGAAGGTCGGATTCGAAGCCGACGAGCGACGCAAGGAACGCGAACACGCGCGCTTGGAGGAAGAGGCCGAAAAGGCACGCGCGAACGCGCGCGAGGATGCGGACGACGATATTTCCGACGACTTTACGTCCGACGAAGAAGTCGAACAGAGCCCGACAGAAAGCGACAGCGACGAGGAGGAGACGCCATGAGCCCCGAGATTCTCCTCGCCGCGCCCGTGATGCTTCCGCTCCTCGGCGCCGCCGTCGCTCTCCTCACGCGTCACCGCGCTGGACTCCAACTCATCGTCACGATCGGCACCCTCAGCGTCAACCTCGTGATCGCGGCGCTCCTCATGTACTGGATCAACGAGAACAGCATCCTCGTGCTCCAGATTGGCAAATGGACGCCCACGCTCGGCATCGTGCTCGTTGCCGACAGACTCACGGGCCTCATGCTTTTAGTCTCGTCCTTCGTGACCCTCGCCGTGCTCATCTACGCGAGCGCCCAAACGATCTCCGAGCACATCGAATCCACCCCCATTGCGATCTTCCACCCCTCCTACCTCCTGCTCGTCGCGGGCGTCTCAAACGCGTTCCTCGCGGGCGACCTCTTCAACATGTACGTGGGCTTCGAGATCCTGCTCGCCGCGTCATTCGTGCTGCTGACGCTCGGGGGATCCGCAAGCAGGGTTCGAGCCGCGACGACATACGTGATCGTGTCGATGGTGAGCTCCATGCTGTTTCTCGTGGGGATCGCCAGTTGCTATGCGGCCGTCGGAACCGTGAACCTCGCGGAGATTGCCGCGCGCATGGACCACGTGGACCACCACGTGCGCCTGCTCATCGAGTTCGTGCTGCTGATCGCCTTTGGGCTCAAAGCAGCGATCTTCCCGCTGTCAGCCTGGCTGCCCGACTCCTACCCGACGGCGCCCGCCCCCGTGACGGCCGTGTTCGCGGGACTGCTGACCAAGGTGGGGATCTACGCGATCATCCGTCTCGAAACCCTCATGTTCCCCGAGTCGGAGATCTCGACCGTCCTCCTGGTCGCGGCCGGTTTGAGCCTCGTGATCGGCATCCTCGGGGCTATCGCCCAAACTGACCTCAAGCGTGTGCTGTCGTTCACGCTCGTCAGTCACATGGGCTACATGATGTTCGGCATCGGGATTTCTTCGCAAATCTCCATGACGGCAACCGTGTTCTACGTTGCCCACCACATCACCGTGCAGTCCACGCTGTTCCTCGCGGCTGGACTCATCGAGCACGTGGGAGGAACAACGAATCTCGCGAAGCTCGGTGGGCTCGCGAAGGCCGCGCCGTGGCTCGCGATCCTCTTCTTCGTGCCGGCCATGAACCTCGCGGGTGTGCCGCCGCTCAGCGGGTTCATCGGGAAAGTTGGTCTCATTATTGGCGGTATTCACCGCGGGAGCGCACTCGCGTGGATACTCGTTGCGCTGAGTGTGATCACCTCGCTTCTGACCATGTACGCGATCGCGAAGGTGTGGAACCGCGCGTTCTGGCAGGAAACTCCCGAGCAGATCGTGGTGGAGAAGCCCGTCACACCGCTGCTCATGAGCGGTTCGACCGCGGCGCTCGTCGCGTTCTCACTCGCCCTCACCGTGTTCGCCGGCCCCCTCATTGCGTACAGCGAAACGGCCGCGTCCTCGCTGCTTGAGCGAGCCCCCTACGTGAGTGCAGTGCTCGGTGACGACGCTGCCGATCGCCTCGTGTACAACATCGACGACGCCGGTGGAGGGCAGGTGGCGCCCGAATGACCCGCTTCACCGGTCGAATCCGCGACCTTCCTTCGCACACGCTCGGCATCCTCGGAGGTGCCCTCACGTGGTGCCTCCTGTGGGGAGAATTCAGTGTCCTGAGCGTCCTCGGCGGACTCCTCCTCGGCGCCCTCATCTACGTTATTTTCCCCGCGCCACCGCTGAGCCGCGAAGTCACCCTACGCCCCGTAAGCGCGCTCGTATTTCTCGCCGTTTTCGCGAAAGACCTCGTCGCGGGCAGCATCCAGGTGGCGCGCTTCGCGCTGCGCCCCTCCGGTAGCCCGGGCTCGAGCGTGATCGCCGTGCAGCTACGGTCACGAAGCGACCTGTTCCTGTCGTTCACGGGTATTCTCGCAACCCTCATTCCCGGCTCGGTTGTCGTCGAGGCGCAGCGCGCCACGGGAACCCTGTTCTTCCATGCGATCGGCGTGACCACGAAAGAGCAGATCAAGGCGCAGCACGAGAGCATTCTTCGCCAAGAAGAACGTTTGCTGCGGGCCTTCGCCGCGCGCGACATCCTCGAAAGCGCCGGATACGGGATGAGAAGGAGGCACGGCTGATGTTCGAGACGATTCTGCTCTGCGCCGCGATCGCGCTCGGCCTGATCTCGATCCCGATCGTCTACCGGATGATCGTGGGCCCCACCGTTCTCGACCGCGCCGTCGCGCTCGACATGCTCGTTGTGCAAGTCATCATGGGGCTCGCGCTCTACTCGGCATGGACCGCAACGACCTTCGCGATTATCCCCGCCCTCGCCCTCTCGGCGACGGCCTTCATTGGCACGCTCGCGCTCGCCCGTTTCGTGGCCCGCGCCGACGTCCCGGAGCGAAAGGACGCCGAGCAGTGAGCATCCCCGAGATTATCGGCTCGATTCTCATCGTGATCGGCGTGATCGTCGCCGCGATCGCGATGGTTGGCCTCATTCGCTTCAACGACGTTCTCTCGCGCATGCACGCCGCGTCCAAACCTCAAACTCTCGGTCTGGTGCTCGTGCTTGCGGGGGCGGCGATTGCCTCGCAGTCGTTGGCAATCGCGGGCATGCTGGCCCTCGTGCTCGCCGCTCAATTCCTGACCATGACAGCCTCGAGCGCGATGCTGGGTCGAGCCGCATTCCGCCGCGGCTTCCTCCTAGGAAGCGACTACGCCTTCGACGAACTCACGCCGCGACTGTCGATCGGTGGCGAAGGCGACGACGATGACGACGGCTTCATCGATCCTGAGGCGGACGCCCACCCCGATACCGAGACCGAGAACGCCCTCCCCTCGAACGTTCTCACGCACACGATGGGGCTTGAACTCGCCGGCCTCAAGGAATACTTCGACGAGGAAGAAGTCAGCGAAGGCGACGAGAGCGACGCCGGTGCACACCCCCGCACGGGAGAGTACGGCGGGAAACAGTAGCGCCAGTAGGGCGGTAAAGGTTCCGACGGTTGCCGGGTTAACGAGGGAGCGGGGGCGGCCCGGTGGCCACCCCCGCTCCCTTACGCGTGGGAGTCGATAGTCCCTTAGAAGAGGCCGATCGCGTTGCCGTCCTCATCGACGCCCATGCGCAGAGCCGCGGGCTCCTTCGGCAGGCCGGGCATGGTCATGACCGAACCGGTGAGAGCAACGACGAACCCTGCGCCGAGGCGGGGGATGAGGTCACGAACGTGGAGCACGTGGCCCTCGGGCGCGCCGAGCTTGGTCGGGTCGTCGCTGAACGAGTACTGGGTCTTCGCCATGCAGACAGGAAGCTTGTCCCAGCCGTTCTTCTTGAGGCGGCGAAGCGCAGCGGGGGCACCGTCGACGTACTGGACTTCGGAAGCACCGTAGACCTCTTTGGCGATGGTCTCGATGGCGTTTTCGACGCCGTCTTCGGTCTCGTAGAGGTGGTGGAAGTCGCCGGCCTCTTCGATCGCGGCGAGCACCTGGTCGGCGAGGTCGAGAGCGCCTTCGCCGCCCTTGGCCCACACCTCGGAGAGGGCTGCCTTGTAACCGTTCTCCTTGGCCCAGTCGAGAACGGCGTTGAGCTCGGTCTCGGTGTCCGACGGGAAGCGGTTGAGGGCGATCACGGGCTCGAGGCCGAACTTGCGGATGTTCTCGAGGTGCTTGCGGAGGTTCGAGGTGCCCTCGAGGGCTGCCTCGACGTTCTCGGTTTCGAGGTCGTCCTTCTTGACGCCGCCGTGCATCTTGAGCGCGCGTACGGTTGCGACGAGCACGACCGCGTCGGGCGAGAAACCGCCGAAGCGCGACTTGATGTCGAGGAACTTCTCGCCGCCGAGGTCCGAGCCGAAGCCGGCCTCGGTCACGGCGATCTCACCGAGCTCGCGGGCGAGGTTCGTCGCGATGATCGAGTTGCAGCCGTGCGCGATGTTGGCGAACGGGCCACCGTGAACGAGGGCGGGGGTTCCGCCGAGGGTCTGCACGAGGTTCGGGTTGAGGGCGTCCTTGAGGAGCATCGTGATGGCGCCTTCGACCTTGAGGTCGGCGACGGTCACGGGCTTGCGATCGAACGTGTAGCCAACGACGATGCGCGAGATGCGCTCCTGGAGGTCCGCGAGGTCCGTCGCGAGGCAGAGGATCGCCATGATCTCCGAGGCAACGACGATGTCGAAGCCGTCTTCGCGTGGCATGCCCTGGGCGGGGCCGCCGAGGCCGACGACGATTGAGCGAAGTTCGCGGTCGTTGACGTCGAGGACGCGCTTCCACTGGATGCGGCGCGGGTCAATGTTGAGGGGGTTGCCCTGGTGAATCGAGTTGTCGATGAGGGCCGCGAGGGTGTTGTTGGCGATCTGGATTGCGTGGAAGTCGCCCGTGAAGTGGAGGTTGATGTCTTCCATGGGGACGACCTGGGCGTAGCCGCCGCCGGTCGCGCCACCCTTGACGCCCATGACCGGGCCGAGGGACGGCTCACGCAGGGCCACGACGGTCTTCTTGCCCTTGAGGGAGAAGGCGTCGGAAAGGCCGACGGTCGTTGTCGACTTGCCTTCACCGGCGGGGGTGGGCGAGAGGGCCGAGACGAGCACGAGCTTCGCCTTCGGCTTGTCGCTATTGCGGTCGATCTTCTTCATGTCGACCTTGGCCTTGGTCCAGCCGTAGGGGATGAGGGCGTCGTCGGGAATACCGGCGGCCTCGGCGATCTCGGTGATCGGCTTGAGGGTGTGTGCCTGGGCGATCTTGAGATCGGGGTTTTCGCTTGCCATGGGGCAAATCTCCTTTGATTCTTCTCGGTTCCTGCGGGGGCGTTCATCCCTCACTGTGACCTAGCAAACGGGAAATTCCCTGAGCGTGCCAGCGATTCGCCGGCTCGTGCGGTGTTCCGGCGCGCTCGCGTGACCGAGATTTCGGAAATATGGTGCGGGCAAGGGGCATACAAAAATCCCCCGCCCGGTACGACCCGGCGGGGGATTGCTGTGGCTCCGACGGGCGTCGATCCCGTGACCTCTCGATTTTCAGTCGAACGCTCTACCAACTGAGCTACAGAGCCTTATGTTCCAGAAGGAACAGCGAACAGCCTACCAGTGCACGCGAGCGCGTGCGAAATCGACGGGGGAGGGGGAGAGGTAAGACACGTTCGTTCGGGTGTGGGCGCAAAGGGTGGGGGGGCATGGAAAAACCCCCTCGATTCTTCGAGGGGGTTTGTCGCTTTTTGCGACCCTGACCGGGCTTGAACCGGCGACCTCCGCCGTGACAGGGCGGCACTCTAACCAACTGAGCTACAGGGCCTTTTTCGTCGCGCTCTCGCTTCGACTCGAATTACTTTACACACCCTGTGCACCAAATGCCACCTGAGAGCGGAGAGGCTCGTCACATTCGTGATTCCGCTGGTCTTCGCATGCTTGGCACAATGGATGGGGTGAGGAGCAGAGCACAGTCCGACGGTTCACCCGCCACCTTCGATCTCGAAGTAATCGGGGCGCGCCTCGCCTTCGCGAGTGTCGCTGCTGACCTCGCCGAGGCGATCGCGTCGCCCGGTGCGAGCGCAGTCGTACAGGCCCCTCCGGGATCGGGCAAAACGACGCTCGTGCCGCCCATCGTCGCGAACGCTCTCGCGGGTGAGCCTGGCGCGGGCCGCGTGATTGTGACACAGCCGCGGCGGGTAGCCGCGCGCGCGGGTGCCTCAAGGCTTCGCGCTCTCGCCTCACAGTCCAATCCGGCACTCGCCAACCGCGTCGCCTATACGGTGCGCGGCGACTCTACGCTCACGCGCGACTCCCTCGTGGAGTTCGTGACACCGGGTGTCCTCGTGCGACGCTTCCTCGCCGATCCCGAGCTCGTGGATGTGTCGGCGATTGTGCTCGACGAGGTGCATGAGCGTTCTCTCGAATCTGATCTCGCGCTTGCCTTCGCGCTTGACGTGCGTGATCTGAGTGGGGATCTGAGGCTTCTCGCGCTGTCGGCGACCCTCGATGCCGAGCGCTTCGCGGGTCTCATGGGGGAGGGGCTCGAGAATCCGGTCCCGGTGATTGATTCGCCCACAGCGCTTTTTCCCGTGGATACGCGGCGCGCCCCCTTCGCCTCGCGCATGAGCGAGCGCGGGGTCTCAAGGGAGTTCCTCGCACATGCCGCGCGGGTGGCGGTTGAGGCACTTGAGGAGCCGGGCGAGCTCGCTGACTGCGATGTTCTAGTGTTCCTGCCGGGGGCGTGGGAGGTTGAAAACGCGGCATCGGCGGCGCGAGATCTCCTCGCGCGTCGTGGCGCGCGGGTCGACGTATGTGAGCTTCACGGCCGCATCGATGCGCGTGAACAGGATCGGATTGTGCGGGGCCGCGGAGCCGGCGAGCCGCGCAGGATCATCTTTTCCACGAATCTCGCCGAGTCGTCGCTCACCGTGCCGGGCGTGCGCATCGTCGTGGATTCGGGGTTGAGCCGCGAGGTGCGCCGCGATGCCGCACGAAAAATGAGTGGCCTCGTGACCGTCACGGCGTCGCGTGCGAGCATGGCGCAGCGCGCCGGTCGCGCGGGCCGACTCGGCCCCGGCCTCGCTATTCGCCTCTTCGATGACCTCGCCTACGCCGGCGCGCGAGACTTCACCCTCCCCGAGATTGCGAGCGCCGACCTCACCGATACGGCACTGCTCATGGCGGCATGGGGGACGCCCGGCGGCTCGGGCCTTCGCCTTCCCGACCCGCCCCCGGCGGACGCGCTCGAGGACGCCCACGAGACACTCCACGCCCTCGGAGCCCTCGACGCCGATGGTGCGCTCACGCCCCTCGGCCGTACGCTCGCCTCTATCCCCACCGACCCGCGGCTTGCCCGGGCGCTGCTCGCCTCAACACCGGTCGTGGGGTCCGACGCCGCCTCGCGCACCATTGCAGCCCTGTCCCTTGAGGCGCCACTCCCGCTCGACGGCCGCAGCATCGACGGCCCGCGCGCGAGCCGCGAGCGTCTCGCGAAAGAAGCCGAGCGTTTCGCCCGCATCGCTCGCCGCCATGCAGGCGATGCACGCCCCGAAACGAGGGGCGAACTGGAGGGGCTCGAGACGCCGTATGATCCGGCGCACGCCGCCGGAATCGTCGTGGGCCTCGCCTACCCGGAGCGGCTCGCGCGGCGCGTCGAGCCGGGAATCTACGAGTGCGCAGGCGGGACCCGCGCCGGCACGGACGAGACGAGTCTCGGCGAATGGATCGCGATAGCCGAGATGCAGCGATCGAACGCGAAGGCCGCCCGCGGCACGGGCGCGATCATCCGCTCGGCCGCACCCCTCACCGAAGAGGAAGTCCTCGCATGCGCGGGCGCCCTCATGCGCGAGAGAACCGAAATCGACTTCGGCGAGAACGGCGCGAAAGCGCGCCGCGTACGCGCGCTGGGCAGCATCGTTCTCTCCTCGACACCCACGAAAGCTGAGGGGGCAGGTGCGCGAGAGGCTGTTCTCGCGGGCATTCAACGCGCCGGACTCGGCATGTTCACGTGGAGCCCGAGCGCCGCAAACCTGCGCTCGCGCCTCGCGCTTCTTCACCGCGAGCTCGGCGAGCCCTGGCCCGACGTGAGCGACGCGGCGCTACTGTCACGCCTCGAAGAACTTGCGGGTCCCGAAATCGACGCGCTCGCCGGCATCGGCAGAAAAAACCCGCTTCCCCCCTCAAAAATCGACATGCGCCCCATCCTCGAGCGCGCCCTCCCATGGCCCGAAGCCGCGCGACTCGAAGAACTCGTGCCCGAGAGAATCCAGGTGCCGTCGGACTCCAAAATTCGCCTTGACTACCCGAGCACCGACCAGATTGCGCACGACGATGAGAGCGGCGCGGACGAGGCGCCCGTGAGGCTCAAGGTCAAGCTCCAGGAAATGTTCGGGCTCGAAGAGACCCCGCGCATCGTCGAGGGCAGGGTGAGCGTGCTCATCGAGCTGCTCTCACCCGGTGGCAAACCCCTCGCGATCACCAAGGACCTGCGCTCATTTTGGGCGGGGCCGTACGCCGAGGTGCGCAAAGAAATGCGCGGCCGCTACCCGAAACACCCCTGGCCCGAGGACCCGATGGCGTTCGAAGCGACCGCGAAAACGAACCGCGCACTCAGGCGCGGCCCGCACTAGGGGCGGGGACTACTTCTCGAGTGCCCGCACGCCCTTCCAGGCAAGAGGAATCAGCCCGGCGGCGATTGCGGCCTTCACGATTCCACCCGGAATGAATGGGATGAGACCCGCGTTCATGATGCCCGCGAAGTCGAGGCCGAGGCCCATGATCGAGTTGAGCACCCACGCCATGTACGGCACGCCCACGACGAACGGCAACGCGCTCGCGGCAATAAAGCCGAGAAGCGCGAGGGCGAACTTGCGATCCCACGCGCGCTCCGCCATCCAGCCCGCCACAAAGGCCGAGGGGATAAAGCCGATGATGAAGCCGAAGCTCGGCTCGAGAACCATGCCCGGGCCGCCGCCGAACTCGGCGAAAATCGGGGCGCCCGCAAGACCCGCCACGAGGTAGGTGGCGAGCGATGCCGCGCCGCGCTTCGAACCGAGCGCCGCACCCACGAGAATCACGCCGAGCGTCTGGCCGGTGATCGGCACATACGGAAGCGGAATCGTGACCTGTGCGAGGAGCCCTACCACAACGACACCGGCCGCGATGAGCGAGAGATCGGTGAGCAGCGTGCGGTGTTTAACGAGCGAATCGGCGAGCACGGGGCGAGTGCCGGCAAGGGGTGCGGTGGTCATGGATCTCCTTCATCTCACGAATAGGGCCGCACTAATACTAGGCCCCGCTCCCGTTCAACGTGGAGAAGAGCGCGGTCGCCTACACCTGAATCGAGGCGCATGTGGCGCTCTATAGGGTGGGATCATGCCACCACGATCCCGCACCTCCGATACTCGCACCGAGCGCGCCCGCCTCATATATGCGCGCCTGAGTGCACAAGGACTCGCCCTGCCGAGGCATCGCAACGCCGGGAATCTCGTGCACGCGATGGGCGCGATGCAGGGGCAGGATCTGCCCGGCCTGCTCTCCTCGATCGCCCTTCGGCTCGATGCGGAAAAGGTCGGTGAAGCACCAGGCCAGGATCAGGTTCCGACGGTGGCTCCCCAAGCGTCGGATTCTGAAGCTTTCCCGAGCGACGCGCGCATGCGGGAAGTACTGCGCGCGTTTGACGCAGGCGAGATCGTGCGCGGTTACCCGATGCGAGGGACCGTTTTCGCCATGGCCGCCCGCGATGCGCGGTGGATGACCGAGCTGTGTGCGAAGAAGGGAGAGTGGGAAGCAAGGCGCCGCCGCTCGCGCAATCTATCCGACGCCCAGGTTGAGCACGCGCTGAACCTCACCCTCGAATTCCTCGCGGGGAAAGTGCGAGGTGTGACACGGGCCGAACTCCTCGAGGCGTGGAAAAGCGGCGGCATCGAGACGGACGGCGGTCGCGGCTACCACCTCATCACCTACTTCATGGCATCCGGCCACCTGATCTACGGGCCGATCGACGGTGCGGAACAGCGAATCGCCGACGCCACGACGTGGCTCCCCGACGGGGCTGGACTCGAGGAGCGTTTCGGAGGAGACAAAGTGGCGGCAACCGCGGCATTGCTCGAGCGCTACCTCGCAAGTCATGGGCCCGCGACGCTGCGCGATTTCGCGTGGTGGACGAAACTTCCGCTTCGCCAGATCCGCGCGGCTGCCCTCCAGATCGGCGACGGAATCGAGGAATGGGGCAGTGACGCCGCAGGCGAGACGTTATTCTGCCGCGCGGGGCTTGCCGATGAGGTCAGCTCTGCCGCCGCACGCGTTCGGGGTACCTTCCTGCTGCCCGGTTTCGACGAGCTCGTGCTCGGATACCCCGACCGCCTCGCCCTCATGACCGAACAAGAGCACGCGCTGCTCGTGCCCGGAAACAACGGGGTGTTCCGGCGGGGAATCGTGCGTGGCGGGCGCATGGTTGCCCTGTGGCGCACCGTCAAGCGCAAGAGCGGTCGTGCGCTCGTGGTCGATGCCTTTGGTGAGGAACTCTCCGCTGCGGCCTCGCGCGACATCGACAATGTCTTCGCGGCTTTTCCGCATCACGACCAGTAGGTGGCGCCCACGCTCGGCGTAGGGGTGTCGGAGCTCACCGCGTGGAGTGTGCGGAAGGTGTACCAAGGTCCCGTGAAAAAGGGAGCGGGCGCAGGTAATTAATTATCTAGCGTCCAACGCCGTTGGCAGAACCCCCACCGATCATTCACGGAGAAAGCGCCATGGGAAAATTAGCGAAGAATCGCAATGGCATTAAAAAAGGCGGCATTGCCGCAGGCTCGTGCTGTGGCTGCACGGGACTCGGAGTTGTGGGGCTGCTCGTCCTCGGCGTTATAGGGTCGCTCGCGGCTCCAAGCGAACAATCGCCGACACCGGTCGCATCCTCTTCCGCTGCCTCCTCCGCAACGCCTGCACCTTCTTCGGCGGAAGATGCTCACGAAGCTGGTTCGGTGCCAGTAACACCGGATGCATCGCCCGCACTCAACTCAGACGTGAATGCCGCCTCCGTGCCCGGTGAGAACAATGCCACCGTCGCCCCCGCCGGCCAGCAGGCGGCCCCCACCGGTACCGCTCTCGCCCAGCTCCGCACGCTCGAGGTGAAAGGGAGGGCCCCGAAAACGGGGTATGACCGTGAATCCTTCGGTTGGCGCGACGACGTCGACCGCAACGGCTGCGATACGCGCAACGACATTCTTCGACGCGACCTGAAAAACATCACCACGAAAGCGGGCACCCAGGGCTGTGTGGTGCTCTCGGGCCGAGTCGACTCGCCGTATAGCGGTTCAAGCTACGACTTCGTGCGCAACCCCACTAACACGGACATCGACCACGTCGTTGCCCTCTCGGATGCGTGGCAAAGTGGCGCCTCTAGTTGGGATGCACAAAAGAAGATCGCCTTCGCGAATGATCCTCTCAATCTTCTTGCCGTCGAGTCGACGCTGAACCGGCAAAAAGGCGACGGCGATGCCGCGACGTGGCTACCGCCGCACAAGCCCTATCGCTGCGAGTATGTGGCACGCCAAGTAGCGGTGAAAGCGAAGTATGGACTCTGGGTGAAACCGGCTGAGGCCGAAGCCATCGAGCGCGTACTGACGGCGTGCCCCGACATGAAGGCGTTTGACCAAAGCGTCGAGCCGCCCGCCACCGACTCCACCACGGAAGCAAAACCGGCACCAACCGAAAAGCCTCGACGGACGGAGAAGCCAAAACGCGCTGACAAGCCTCGGCAGGCTGACAAGCCCGCGCCCCTCGTCAGGGAAGTGGAGAGGGAGGCACCCAAGAAGGAGGCGCCGAAGAAGGCTGACACCAAGAAGAGCGCCCCTAAGGCAGAAGAGTCTAAGAAGAGTTCTTCGAAGAAGAAGAAATCTTCCAGTAGCGGCGGCTTCCGCAATTGCAAAGCTGCTTGGGAAGCCGGAGCTGCGCCGCTCCACAGGGGAGATGCCGGCTACGCACCGAAGCTCGATCGGGATAACGACGGCGTGGCATGCGAGATTCGGCCGCGTTATTAGGTTTCAGCCTCGGGGCTTTTGCCTGGGACGCGACCTTGCTCTCGTCGCGCCCTCGTGGCCCGCTCGCCCTGTTCTCGCGACGTGCCCTCCCGGTCCATCAAAGTGGTGAAAATAGCCGCCAACCCTCGGGTTTCTGTGTTAGGTGTCGGTTTTTCACCACCCTCGATGAGGAGTAGGCAGAGAGGTAGGGGCGCTGTACGGCCGAAAAGGCTTGACCAGTCGATCAATGCCGGCGTTTGAACTGCTGGGAGAAAAGCGCTCGTGGAGGGTGGGAGTCTTTTTGCAATCAGGTCAATTGCCGTAGTTGCTACCTATGGTGAGAAAACGTCCTAGTAGAACGCGAACCATATGGATACTTGAGTCATGAACATTGAGCAGTGGGCGGCTGTCGTATCTGCCGTGGCAGCGGCCGTATCGACCGTGTTTGCTATCGCGTCAGCGGTTTACTCGCGTGTGTCGAAGCGTGCGCGAGCGCAAGCCGAAGCTCACGAGCGACTTGCGAATGAATCGTTAGCTTCAATGAAGCGGCTCGCGGCAGCGGTCGAGGATGCGCCTTTTCAGGCAGTCGAGGAACAGGATTCGATGTTTCGTCTCACTAACCGGCGAGCCTTCGATCAGGAAATTGAGGCGGTGGAGAATCGGGACGAGTTCACGCGGCTGCTTTTCGAGACGCCTGTACTAGTGCCTGCGTATGGGTCTGAGACTTTCTATGTTCTTACCGCTTGGGGTTCGAGTTGTCCGAGCGATCTTGTTTTGCGGGTTGATGGTCGGATGGTTCATGTGCCGCTCGTTCGTCGCGTACGAGATTGACGAACATGAGGATTGAGAACAGTGCACCCACGACGGCGATAGCGGCGCAGGCGACAGTAAAAACGTGAGCATCAGGCAGCTCCTTTCGAGTCGGAGGTGTCGGGTGATAATGGGCGTCATGGACGTAGATATTGCTGGCTGGGCCGGTGCTGTTCTAACGGCGGTCACCTTGGGTTACGTGGTGCTTGAGAGGAAAGAGCGGAAGCGTGAAGCGGCATCCGCTTTCCTCTGCGTTGACAGCTACAAGACGATTAGTGAGCCCAACGGGGGAGTAGCGCCGATTCTGACCATCACCAATACGGGTGCTGTAGCGGCACATATCAGAATGATGGCGATAGCAGGGGCCTCAGAGGTCCGGCACCAAGAGGATCCGGCTTTCGAAGTGAAGTTTGCGCTTGGCCCGAATCAGTCCTTCGACATGGTTCTTGACGAGGGGGCTCGGAAGGACGCCTGGGTTTTATTCATGTACCGGGCTGGCACTCAGCCCTACATCGTCTTTTCTTGGCAACGATGTTTCATCCCCTATGAGCCTGACGACTACCCGAAGCGGGGTAGGGTCGTTAACTTCTTTTTCCGAAGGTGGGCATACTGGACGAAGCGCCCGCTTAGCGTCGGTCCAGGAGCAGAAGCAGGCCTGCGGTTACGGCACTCGCGAGCGACAGACGCCCAGATGAAAGCTGCGCAGGAAAGGTGGCAGGAAGCTGAGCCGCGATTCCTAGTGACAAGCCAAGTGACGCCACAGCTACCTGGATGGCTGGAAGAGGCTGACTAGCAAGAGCTTTCAAGGTGGCTTCTTGATGCTCGATTTCGCTTCTTAGGCGCTTACCTGTACGTGCTGAGTCGGCGTCTCTGTTCGGGTAGGTGCAGGCGCGCTCACGGGGTGTGCTGTTGACGGCTTTTTGCGGCATCTCGTCGCGGTGTGTTCCGAGGTCACGCTCTGACCGTCTGTGCGAGGACGCGGCGGACGACTTGTTCGCCGGTGGGGTCGATGTGGGCTGTGGTTTTGGCGTTGAGGACGTTCCACCAGTCGAGGTAGTGAACGGCATGTGATCGTAGTTGGCGTTTGGAGAATCGCAAGCCTTCGCGGGGCGCGATCTTCCTGACGTGGCGCATGGCGTCGCTTAACAACATAAAAAGGCTCCTAAAGGAGGAGTGCTGTGGGAAGTCACAGGCTTTGAGGGGGGAGGAGGGTTAGGCGGCGGTTGGAAGTAGCTCGGAGGTGTCCACCCGCAGGGCGCGAGACAGAGCCTCAAGTTCGCGCACCCGGAAATCGCCGGTTGCGAGACGGCGGCGGAGCGTCACTTCAGGAATTCCCGCCTCGCGCGCTACTCCTCGGATAGTGCTGATTTGTTCTATTTCTCGGATCGCGTTTCGTGCGATCTGTTCGAAGTAGGTGTTCATGGCGAACACGTTATGTAACCGTGTGGCGCGTTATCCATCCAAAAAGGGGACAAGCGGGACGTGCGTTACGATGAAGTGGTTCAGGGGCTGAACGGTTACATTTGTTGCTATGCGGTTATGCTTTAGGCATGGAAACTGAAGCGTTCGTGAGAGCCCTTGGCGCGGAAGTGCGCACCGCTGCCACAGTCGCGCAGGTGAAGATCGGAGACCTTGCCGAAGCTGTAGGCGTAAGTCGAATGTCGCTCACGCGATACCTGAACGGCGAGCGAGAGATGACCGTCCCGACGCTTTGCCGCATCGCGGATGTGCTTGGTGTTTCAGCCGCCACACTAATTGAACGCGCCACGCGCCGCGCCGAGGAAGACGCGCGCCCCACCGCCAAAGTAGCCTTAGCCCTCGCCGCACACGAGACACCGAATCAAGGCGCGGCGGTGCGCGACAAGCTCGACCACGAAGCCGAGGCACCTGAACCGTTCTACGACGGAGACGAACCCGCGTAATGCAGAAAGGCAAAAGCAACCGAAAGTTGCCGAACATGAGCGGGATAGGCCAAGCCCACACCGATGACGCGCCGCCTCGGTACACCCCACCACCGCGCCATGCATGCAGGATCGAGGAGTACCCGATCGAAATCAACGCTCAGCTTGAATCGTTCTCTAGGATCTGGGTCTACAAAGGGCGCGTCGTCGATTTTGCCGTAATGTTGTTCTCAGTTGAGCACGGCGACCGTGTCCAGGTTGCCAGAATCGACACAAGTCATGGCGAAGTGCACCGACATCGGCTTACAGTTGGCCAAGGTACCGTAGGAGAACGGGTCCACATAGCGACGATCCCGGTCGAAAACGGCTGGGACTTTGTTGACCAGCAGTACGGTGCAGCGTTGGACTACATAAGTACCCAGGCGGAACAGCTCTACCGGAGGTGGAAGCAATGACGACGATCGATCGTCCAGCCATCGCGAGAAGTATCGCCGCGCTCACAACGACAGAGGACGGGCGTACGTACCTTGCACGGGCAGGCTACAAAAGTGGGATGCCCGTCATCGTTGCGGACTTCGACGATGCCGTCGGGGCAACCTTGGATCGAATTCGCGCCAAAGGACTAGCGGGCCTTGTAGTTACGGCCCAAGAAGCAGGCGATCTACTGGTTGGGGTTTTTGAGCAGATTCTGACAGGCGATTCGGTTAGCGATGAAGTCTCGCGCTACTCCTCAATTGGCCTGCTCCTGACTGCCGCGCAGCAGAGCCGCCAAGGACTCACTTTTAAGGTAACGAACGTGCAGGTGTCTGCTAGCGCCCCTGTGAAGATTCCCGAGTTCGCCTAGCTCACGCTAGTCCCCGCGCACGAGCTTTAATGTCTCACCCTCCCGTCACTGTGGGAGGGTGAGTTTTTATAACCCTTGGGATCATCTACGCACAGCGTTTCCGCGCGTGCGCGTCGAATACGCGCGCCTTGACGGGCGGTGTGGCGAGACGAACGGCCGCGACCTAATCCGGCTGGATTAGCGTCTGCTTCAGGTGGAGCGGCGCTGCACTCTCGCTCATGAGCTCGTGCACCTCGAAGCGGGGGAGAGCGGGCCTGTAGCGCCGCCCGCGAGCGCGAGGTGGATCGGATTGCGGCGGCGCGCCTGATCTCGCTGGAGGCGCTCGTGAAGGCCGCTCGGTGGGCGCGTGGCCCGATAGAGCTCGCGGAAGAGTTGTGGGTCACGCCGTCGGTGCTTGAAGCGCGCTGCGAGACGCTCACGGCGGCGGAACTGTTCGCGGTGGCGGGGGTCGAAAATGAATAGGTCGCCGGTGGGGTCATTTCGAGATGTGTAACAAGATGTGTAACAACCCGCCACTTCGATTTGGGTAAAGAGAACCCCCACCGGGTGTTTGTCCTGGTGGGGGCTGCTTTTTTGTGGAGCCTCCTGCCGGAATCGAACCGGCGACCTATTCATTACGAGTGAATCGCTCTACCGACTGAGCTAAGGAGGCGTGTGCTTCGCTCACGCGTCGCGCACGAATCACAACTTTACGGGAGAAACGGCCCGGGTACCAAACTGTGCCGGTGATGGACCGGTCACATCTCGTGCGGGGTGACGTGCGAGCCGCCTCGCTGACCCGGGCTCAGTTTCTACTCACATTTCGCGCCGTCGTCCGGGACCTTGTCCTCGAGAAGGTACGCGTCGACCATCTCCTCGATGCAGCCACCCGAGCGGCTGTAGGCGGTGTGGCCGAAGCCGTCCCAGGTAAGGAGAACCGAGTTGTCGAGCTGTTTGTTGAGAGATTCAGCCCACGCATACGGTGTTGCGGGATCGTGGGTTGTGCCGATCACGACGATGGTGCTCGACCCCTTCGCATGGATTTCCTCGGGGTAGCGCACGGGCTTCGCGGGCCAGTTCGCGCAGCCGTCCTCTTCGCTGCCGAGCGACGGACCAAACGTCGGGTACTTCTTCGCGAGGCGTTCACCTTCGGTCTTGAGCCACTTTTCGTCGGTCACCCCGATGTGGTCGAGGCAGTTCACGGCGACGTTGGCGAACGTGCTGTTCGACTTGAACGTGCCGTCTTCTTCGCGCTCGTTGGCGAGGTCGGCGAGCATGAGGAGGACGTCGGCGGAGTTGTTGTTCTTGGCGCTTTCGATCCCGAGGGCGACGTACTCCCAGGTCTCGTTGCTGTAGAGGGCGGTAAGGATCGCCGTTGAGGCGAGGGTCTCGTTGAGCTTGCGGCCGCTCGCCGTGGGAATGGGGTTCTTCCCGGCGTTCGTCATGAAGTCGCGAAGCTGCTGAATGCCTTCGTCGACGCTGCCCGTGAGGGGGCAGGTGCCGCGTTCGTTCTGGCACCACGTCACGAAGTCTTTAATCGCCTGCTCGAAACCGGCGGCCTGACCGGCGACAATCTCGTTTGTCGTGAGCGCTGGGTCCATCGCGCCGTCGAGGATGAGGTGTCCGGTGCGTTCCGGGTACATTTCGGCGTAGGTGGCGCCGAGGTACGTGCCGTACGAGAAGCCGAGGTAATCGAGCTTTTCGGATTCAACAGCCGCGCGGATCACGTCCATGTCGCGCGCAGCGGAGTACGTGTCGACGTACTGAATGCGGTCGCTGGACTTCGCTTTGCAGGCTTTCGCGAGCTTGTCGGCCCACTCCTTAGCTTTCTTCTTACCTTCCTCGGTGTCGGGAATGTCTGTCGATAGCATTTCGTCGGTCTCGGCATCGTCGAGGCACTGGACACCGTCGGAATCCTTCACCCCTCGCGGGTCGAAGCCGATCAGATCGTACTGTTTGCGCACGGTGGAGCTGATCGTCATGGAACCGTAGGCGGCGACGTGTTCCGCCCCTGAGCCGCCGGGGCCGCCGGGGTTGATGAGAAGCGAGCCCTTCTTGTCGTCGCCCGTTGCGGGAACGCGTGTGAGCAGGAGCGAGAGGGTGGCACCTTCGGGGTCGTTCCACTTGAGGGGGACCTCGATCGTGGCGCATTCAGCGCCTTGATACTCCGCGCGTTCGCATTTTCCCCAGTCGGCGCGCTGGTCGTAGAACTTCTTCCAGCGCTCGTCCTTTGCGGGGTCGGCGCCGAGGTCGTAGGCGGCGGATTCGACGACGGGAGCGATCGATTTAAGGGGCGCCATGCCTTCCGTGCCGTAGGCCTTGGAGGTCGAGTTCTCGAGCTCCTTGATGGCTTTTTCGGCGTCCTTCTCGAAGTTGCCGCTGCCGGTGGCTGCCGAGTTACTTGGCGTGGCCTTGTGCCCCGCTTGGATGAGTGCTCCGCATCCACTGAGCGAGAGTGCGGCAAGCGTGAGGGCGCTGAGGGCGGCGGCGGCACGTGCGCGCACGCCGAAGCGGGAGGGGTGAGTGGGTGTCACGAAGAAACCTCGCGGATCGTTGGGAAGGCAAATTAGCTGCCATTATTCAATCACGCGGTGCCGTGTGTCACCGTCAGGCTCTCCCAGTTGGCGTTCCGGCATCGACATGGGTAGAGTATTTCCGCCCGCCCCGTTCGTCTAGCGGCCTAGGACACCTGCCTTTCACGCCGGCAACACGGGTTCGAATCCCGTACGGGGTACAGCATGAAACCGCCCACCAGAATTGGTGGGCGGTTTCGTTTTAACGGCACGTGCGCAGGGTCCGACGCCTGCCCGCCTTCATCGCGCGGACTTTGTGAGTGTGCTCAAGGAGCGCCAGCTAGGGTGGAGGTACGCGGTCCCTCCTCGATGACGCCGAGGCGATTGATCGCCCCTACTCCTACCCCACGAGATAAGGACAGGACGAATGAGCACTTTTGATCCGAACCTTCCGAGCACGAACGAAGCCGGTGCCGTGCGTGAATCCGATGCCCATTCACTGAGCGTTGGCGCGAATGGCCCCCTCCTTCTTCACGACGTGAACCTTGTGGAGAAGCTCGCGCGTTTCGATCGCGAGCGCATTCCGGAGCGCAGCCCCCACGCGAAGGGCTCAGGCGCTTTCGGCGAACTCCGCGTGACCGAGGATGTTTCCCAGTACACGAAGGCGAAGCTTTTCCAGAAGGGCCAGAAGACCCCGATGCTCGCGCGTTTTTCGACCGTTGCCGGTGAGCTCGGTTCGCCCGATACGTGGCGCGACGTTCGCGGTTTTGCCCTTAAGTTCTATACGGAGGAGGGCAACTACGACATCGTCGGCAACAACACGCCAATCTTCTTCCTCCGCGACCCCATGAAGTTCCCCGACTTCATTCACTCGCAGAAGCGCCTTCCCGATTCGGGTCTGCGCGATGCCACCATGCAGTGGGACTTCTGGACCCTTTCGCCTGAGAGCGCCCACCAGGTCGCTTACCTCATGGGCCCGCGCGGTCTTCCGAAGACCTGGCGTCATATGAACGGCTACAGCTCGCACACCTACATGTGGGTGAATGAGGCTGGCGAGAAGTCGTGGGTCAAGTACCACTTCCACACCCAGCAGGGCGTCGAGTACCTCTCGAACGAGGACGCGACTCGCATTGCGGGCGAGGATGCCGATGCGCACCGCAAGGACCTCTTCGACGCGATCAAGAACGGCGATTTCCCGAAGTGGGATGTCTCGGTGCAGATCATGCCGTACGAGGACGCGAAGACCTACCGCTTCAACCCGTTCGACCTCACGAAGACTTGGTCGAAGAAGGACTACCCGCTTATCAAGGTCGGTGAGTTCGAGCTCAACCAGAATCCGGTGAACCACTTCGCGCAGATCGAGCAGGCGGCCTTTAGCCCGTCGAACCTCGTTCCGGGCATCGGTTTCTCGCCCGACAAGATGCTTCTCGGCCGCGTGTTCTCCTACCCGGATGCACAGCGCAACCGCCTCGGCACGAACTACAACCAGCTGCCCGTGAACCGCCCGGTGAACGACGTCAACACCTACTCGAAGGAAGGGGCGATGGAGTTCTTCCACTCGGGCGATGCTCCCGTGTATGCCCCGAACTCGTTCGGTCGCGCTTACCAGGATGAGCAGGGACCGGTCGACAACGGCTGGGAGTCCGACGGCGAGATGGTGCGCGCCGCGTACACCCTCCACGCCGAGGACGACGACTTCGGCCAGGCCGGCACCCTCGTGCGCGAGGTGTTTAGCGACGAGGAGCGCGAGGAGTTCGTGAACACCGTCGCGGGCGCCCTCGACGGCGTGATCGAACCCGTGCTCTCGCGCGCATTCGAATACTGGAAGAACGTTGATCAGGAGATCGGCGAGCGCATCGAGAAGGCCGTTAAGGCCAACGCGGGCGACGCCGAGGTTCCCGGTAGCGTCCAGTAACGCACGACTCAGAAGTTCGGCCCCGTTCCTGCCGCGTTCGGTGGGGGCGGGGCCGACGTTTGCCCGCACCACGCCGCTTTGGGATTCTTGAAGCATGGATGTCATGAGCCGTGAAGAATTCGAGGCCGCGGTTGACGACGCCCTCGATTCGCTGCCGCTCGATGTCGTCACCCAGATTTCCGATTCGAACACGGTGATCCTCGTAGAGGAGGAACCCGAGGGTGATGAGGAGCTGCTCGGAGTGTTTGACGGGGTGCCGCTCACGGAGCGCGGTCATTTCGACGGTCTCATGGAGCCGGGCCGCATCATCGTGTTTCGCGGCCCGCTCACGCGCATGGCTGCGAGCCGCGAGGAGCTCGAGGAGCAAATCCGCGTGACCGTGCTCCACGAGGTCGGTCACCTCTTCGGGGTCGAGGAGGAGCGCCTGCACGCGCTCGGCTGGGGCTAAACGATCAGGACGTCGGCGGGGGAGTCCGCGATCACCGTTTGAATGGTGTTGCCGAGGTAGCGAGGGTCGTCCGTTCCCCCAAAGCGGGCCCCGAGCACGAGGGTGTCCGCGCCAGTTTTCTCAATCTCGGTGATGATTGCGTGGGCGACCTCGTCGCCGTCGTCGATGTGCCTGGTGCGAGAGTCGACATCGCGCACGCCCGCGCGGCGCGCCGTCTGTACCGCGAACGCGAGCTGCTCCGCGCTCGCATGTCGAGGGTCCGACTCGACAGAGTCGCGCACGACGTTCACGAGATGCAGCGAGGTGCCGAACTGCACGGCGCGTTCAATTGCGGCGTCGAGTGCTGCCTCGCCCTTGGGGGTGGGGATGTAGGCCACGAGGATGCTCACCGTTGATCTCCTTCAGTGTTCCGTCTTCGGCTGTGGGGTGTCGCGTTCTTGCCCGCTGAGTTTTTGAATCTCATCCATCACTCTGTCCGTGATCGCGCGGCGCCTGCGGTTTTCAGGCAGGGAACGATCGATGTCGCTGAGGTCGATGGGGGTGCCGATGCGCACCTCGAGTTTCGCGCGACGCGGGCGGGGGAGGGTTTTTCCGGGAACGAAAAGCTTCTCGGTTCCCACGAGCCCCACGGGGATGATGGGCGCTCCCGTGTGTTCTTCGAGCCACGCGACACCCGTGCGGCCACGCCCGAGCTTGCCCGTTTTTGAGCGTGTGCCCTCGGGGTAAATCGCGAAGACCTCTCCTTCATCGAGTACCTCGCGGGCTTTTTCGAGCGAACCTTGCGCCGACTTAAGCGTTCCGCGCTCGACGGGAATCGAGCCCACTGTCTCGAAAAAGCGCTGTTTGATGCGGGCCGTGAGCCCGCTCTTGTGCCAAAAATCGGCTTTGATGATGTAGCGCACCTTGCGGTTGAACACGACCGGCACGAGGAATGAATCCACATTTGCGAGGTGGTTCGCGGCAATGATCACGGGGCCGGTCTCGGGCACATTCTCGAGTCCCGTGACCTTCGGCCGCCACCACGCCTTAATCATTGGGGCGACGAACGTGTGGGCGGTTTCGTAAAACACCGGCCTGCTCCTTCGGCTCGCTCTCTCGCACATGCGCCTCGCGCATGTTTCTCAGCGTAATCGCTCGGAGGTGCAGTTCCTAATGCGGGCCCGCGTGTTTAATGGATGGGGGTCCGACGGTTGCCCGGCAGGCGTCGGAACCCTTTTCGCAAGGTGCACCCCGCC
This sequence comes from Dermabacter sp. HMSC06F07, assembly GCF_001807345.1. NCBI lineage: Bacteria > Bacillati > Actinomycetota > Actinomycetes > Micrococcales > Dermabacteraceae > Dermabacter > Dermabacter sp. HMSC06F07. The sequence goes on along the minus strand of NZ_KV788587.1, from coordinate 66,170 downwards.
ACGACCGGAAGGATTTCGCTCATGCCCTCGAAGATTAACGTTGCCGTTGTGGGGCTCGGGACGTGCGCGCAAGCGGTGCATCTGCCTATGCTTCAGCGCCGCCACGATCGCTTCCAGCTCACCGCGGTCGTGGATATTTCGCCGCGCCGACTGCGTGAGGCAGCCGAAAAGTGGGGCATTGAGGAGGAGCGCCGCTACGGCAGTGTGAAGGACCTGATGGCGGCTGCGCGCAGCAAGGACGTTGAGCTGGATGCGGTTGTGTTCAGCGCCGATGGCGTGAAGGGGGAGGATATCCTCCAGATCATCAAGCGCGGCATCCCCGTTCTCGTCGAGCCGCCCGTCGCGTATGGCACCGAGGAACTTCAGGCGATCGCCGAGTTTGAGCAGATGGCCGGGCGTCCCCTCGTGATGCTCGCCTACGGCGCTGTGTACGACTCCTCTGTGAAGTTGCTCGTGGAGGAAAATCAGGCGCGCGACCTGCGTACCCTCGAGTTTGAGACGCTCATGCCGGCGAGCTCCGTGATGCACGGTAAGCACCACGTGACGTCGGCCGCCTATGATTTGCCGTCGGAGCAGCGCATTGAGCGCCGCGAAAACCTCAAGGTCGCCGTCGAGAAGGGGGCGGGGCCCGGTGCGAATCAGCGTGACCGCGACATTTACGTGAAGGGGTTGCTCACGGGCGTTCTCGCACAGCTCGCCCTGATGCGCGCAACCTACGGTCCGTTGACCGAGCTGCACGGGGTGCGCCACTGGCCCGAGCAGGTGATTCCCGGCTCGATCGAGGTGCTCGGCGCGCTCGAGAAGGGCGTGCACGTTCGCCTCGTGTGGCACTACCTGCCGTTTGCGCCCGAGTTTCACGATGCGATTCGTGTCGTGACGAACCGCAGGCAGGGCCGGGTCGAGATCCCCGCCGTGGCAGATCTCGATACGCGCGGCTCGTTCACGTTCACCCAGAAATCCGACGGCGCGATTGTGAAGAGCGAGCGCCTCTCCGAGCACTCGCCTGCCTATGGCCTTCACGAGGCGTTCTACGCCTTTGTCGCGAAGGGAAAGGCGCCCGCCTACGGTCTTTCCGAGGCACTCGAGGATCTCGAGATTTCACGAACGATCCTCGCCGAGCTCGCGCTCGTTGACGGCCGCGACATCAACGAGGCTCCCGAGGTCGAAGGCGAGGCTGACGACAACGAAGGCCGCGGTCACGGGGCTGAGGCGCGCGAGGGAAGCACTGTCGTCGCCGAGAACCCGCTCACGGAGACACCTATCGCGACCGCGCCGGAACCTGTCGAGGACGAGTTCGGGTCCGTGAGCTCGAAAGGTGCCGAGCAGGGCGAGGTCGAGATTTCCGAGCAAAGCGCACCCGCGCAAGCGGAGCCCAGCGAGGCGGAGGGTGCAAGCGGGAACGAGCCCAGCGGGGCGTAGCCCACACGCCGCGGCGCGACACGCCGAAGGGCGGGAATCACACAAGAATTTTTTGGGGACGTCGATGCGGATCGGCGTCCCCAATTCGTCGTGGAAAACCCCGGAAATTCACCAACGAACACAGGTTGTCCACAACTCCATCCACCGTCGAGCGCGCCTGCGACGTGCATGGTTCGTGGATAACACCATCGCTGTTCACCGCGCGTTCACATGAGGCCACAGCGTGTCCACACACCATCCACATCACATTCGTGTAATTCAGTACATCTTGTGGTGTTCCCATCGATCTGCCACTAGGTGTAGTGTTGAGGACGTTGGTTCGCGCAGCCCCACAGTTGGGCTTCACGTCCCCCGTGAACACGAAGAACACCCCGCATTTTTGAAAGGCCTCTCATGGAGATCACCGTCTACACCAAGCCCATGTGCGTCCAGTGCGACGCCACCAAGCGCGCCCTCAACAAGGCTGGCCTCGAGTACACGCTCGTGGACATCACCGAGGATGCCGCGGCCCTCTCGCACGTCAAGTCGCTGGGCTTCATGCAGGCGCCCGTCGTGACCACCCTGAACGATGCCTGGTCGGGCTTCCGCCCCGACAAAATTAAGGCGCTCACCGCACAGGCGAGCGAGATTCGCCAGGCTGCAGGCTTCTAAGCATTTAAGCGTCGTGACCTTTTGCCATGAGTAAGCTCGTCTGCTTTTCGTCTGTTTCGGAAAACACCAAGCGATTCATCGAGAAGCTTGAGCTGCCCGAAGGAAGCGTCGCGCGCATCCCGCTGCGGCGCACCGAAGAGCCGCTCGTCGTTGACGAAGACTTCGTGCTCATGGTGCCCACCTACGGTGGCGGCAATACCGGGGGAGCGGTCCCCAAGCAGGTTATTCACTTCCTCAACGACAAGCGCAACCGCGCACACATCAAAGGCGTGATCTCGGGAGGGAACACGAACTTTGGCGAGGCATACTGCATTGCCGGCGACATCATCGCTCGCAAATGCAACGTGCCGCACCTCTACAAGTTTGAGCTCCTTGGGACATCAAGGGACGTCACCACAGTCAAAGAAGGGTTGGAACGGTTTTGGCAGAGCTAACCGAGATGCCGGGCTACGAGCACAACAAGGCGATGGACTACCACGCGCTCAACGCCATGTTGAACCTGTACGACGCGGACGGCAAGATCCAGTTCGACAAGGACCGCGAGGCGGCCCGCGAATACTTCCTCCAGCACGTTAACCAGAACACGGTCTTCTTCCACTCGCTCAAGGAAAAGCTCGACTACCTCGTCGAGAAGGAGTACTACGAGAAGCACGTTCTCGACCAGTACACGTTCGAGTTCATCAAGTCGCTGTACAAGCGCGCGTACGCGAAGAAGTTCCGCTTCCCCACCTTCCTTGGTGCATTTAAGTACTACACGTCGTACACGCTCAAGACGTTCGACGGCAAGCGCTACCTCGAGCGGTTCGAGGATCGCGTGTGCATGGTCGCCCTGACCCTCGCCGCCGGCGATCAGGCGCTCGCCGAGCGCATCGTCGACGAGGTTCTCGACGGGCGTTTCCAGCCCGCGACCCCGACCTTCCTCAACGCCGGCAAGGCGCAGCGCGGCGAGCTCGTGTCGTGCTTCCTTCTGCGCATCGAAGACAACATGGAGTCGATCGGTCGTTCGATCAACTCCGCCCTTCAGCTTTCCAAGCGTGGCGGCGGCGTGGCCCTCCTGCTGTCGAACCTTCGTGAGCACGGCGCTCCCATCAAGCAGATCGAGAACCAGTCCTCGGGCGTCATTCCCGTCATGAAGCTCCTCGAGGATTCCTTCAGCTACGCCAACCAGCTCGGTGCACGCCAGGGCGCCGGTGCCGTGTACCTCCACGCACACCACCCCGACATCCTCCGCTTCCTCGACACGAAGCGCGAGAACGCCGACGAGAAGATCCGCATCAAGACCCTCTCCCTCGGCGTGGTGATCCCCGACATCACCTTCGAGCTCGCGAAGAACAACGAGCCGATGTACCTGTTCTCGCCGTACGACGTCGAGCGGGTCTATGGCAAGCCGTTCGCGGACATCAACGTGACGGAAAAGTATCGCGAAATGGTGGACGACCACCGCATCGCGAAGAAGAAGATCCGCGCACGCGACTTCTTCCAGGTGCTCGCCGAGATCCAGTTCGAGTCGGGCTACCCGTACATCATGTTCGAGGACACGGTGAACCGCGCCAACCCCATCGGCGGCGGCAAGGTCACTCACTCGAACCTGTGCTCGGAGATCCTCCAAATCTCGACTCCGTCGACCATGAACGCGGACCTCTCCTACGAGACGCTCGGCCGCGACATCTCGTGCAACCTCGGCTCGCTTAACATCGCGAAGGCCGTGGACTCGCCCGATTTCGCAAAGACGATCGAGACGGCGATCCGCGCCCTTACGGCAGTGTCGGATTCCTCCGACATCTCCTCGGTGCCCACCATCGCGAACGGCAACAAGGCCTCCCACGCGATCGGCCTCGGCCAGATGAACCTCCACGGGTTCCTCGCGCGCGAGTCGATCCACTACGGAAGCGAGGAAGGCCTCGACTTCACGAACATGTACTTCTACTCGGTCGCGTACCACTGCATTAAGGCGTCGACCAAGATCGCTCAGGAGCGCGGCGAAACGTTCATGGGCTTCGAGGATTCGAAGTACGCGAGCGGCGAGTACTTCGAGAAGTACATCAACGAGGTGTGGGAGCCAAAGACTCAGCGCGTCCGCGAGATCTTCGAGAACTCGAGCATCCACCTGCCCACGCAGGACGACTGGAAGACCCTCGCGGCGGAGGTGAAGGAACACGGTATGTACAACGCGTACCTGCAGGCCGTTCCGCCCACCGGTTCGATTTCCTACATCAACCACTCGACGAGCTCGATCCACCCGATCGTCTCCAAGATCGAGATCCGCAAGGAAGGCAAGATCGGCCGCGTCTACTACCCGGCGCCGTACATGACGAACGACAACCTGGAGTACTACCAGGATGCGTACGAGATCGGCTACGAGAAGATCATCGACACGTACGCCGAGGCGACCCAGCACGTCGACCAGGGCCTCTCGCTCACGCTGTTCTTCCCGGACACGGCGACGACTCGCGACGTCAACAAGGCCCAGATCTACGCGTGGCGTAAGGGCATCAAGACCCTCTACTACATCCGCCTGCGTCAGATGGCGCTCCAGGGCACGGAAGTTGAGGGCTGCGTGAGCTGCATGCTCTAGCAGGGCAATCCCGGAAGGCGCCCCGCTCACCGTCATGGTGGGCGGGGCGCCTTGCTATCCACGGGCGCGACGGGAGCTGGGCCACCGTCGGACCCATGCCGCAATACCCGGCCCCGTGCCGGCCGGTCCCGCTGGCCCTGGCCCCTTGCCTGCCCTGCCTCTGGATAGGTTTTCTGAAGGTGGTGAAAAACGGCGTAGGCCGGCTGATTTTTAACGTGTGGGGGCGATTTTTCACCACTTTGGTGAGGTGCAGGAGGTGCAGGCTTGGGGAGAGGGTGTAGGCAAACGAGCGAGCAGGCCGAAAGCGGCGTGCAATGTCGTTCGTCTACACCCTCCGGAAGTGGGTGCCAGGCCAGACGGCGGGTGCCGGTCAGGTGGCAGGCGCCAGGTCAGGTGCCAGACGCCGGGCTACACCTCGAACGCGAGCGACCAGGAACCCGAGCGCGGGCGCAGCTGGTACTCGGGCCTCACGTCGGGGCCGCACGAGCGCGACCCCAGGCCGTGCTGCGCCACATCGAAAATGAGATGCGTGCGCTCCGGTGTGCCCAGCTCATGCGGGTGGCGAGCCTTAGTGATCTGCTCGATCGAGTGCTCACGCACCTGGAAGCCAGGCCGTTCGCGGTGGGGTCCGACGGCATCCGCGCGCACGGTGAGCCCAAAGCCCGACAGCTGAAGCTCGCGCAACCCGGGGCGGTAGCCCGACTCCTGCGGAACCGCGTACTCGACATTCAGATCCGAGACGGGCATCGAGAAGCGGCCAATGCGCGCGGCGCGGCACGAATCGACGTAGTTCTCGAGCGGACCCGAGCCGAACCACGAGGCCTCGCCGGCACCGAGCGGCGCCGTGAACTCGAGCCCGAGGCGCCCCCACACGTACTCCCAGTTCGCCGAAGGTGCGGCGTCGGCATACAACCGAAGAACGCGCGAGGCACCACCCTTCGCCCCACCGGCAGCGTCCTCGAGGCGCCACGTGATATCGAGATCGACGTAAGCGCGGCCGGCAGGCGTGCTGTAGCGGTGCACGGCGCGGACCTCATGCTCGTCGAGCCACACGCCAATGACGCGGCGCTCGAGCTTATCGATGCCGATCTCACGCCACAGCGCCGCGGTGGGCGGGGCCTGGGTTCCCGAGCCGGTCGTCTCGGCCGGGTCGGCGAGGATGTACGAGCCGAAGTCGCCAAGTGAGTCGTTCTCGGTGGGGGCGCGGAACAGGCGAAGCTGAGGACCGGCGAGATCGAGGTCGCCCAGCTTCACGAGGTCGCCCGTGCGCGGATCGAAGTGGGCATCACCGAGGGCGAATGAAGCGTCGGAATCCTGCACCTGATCGACCTGCGAACCGGTCTCGCCGTTTGCCGAAGCGCACAGCGCAGCCGGATGCGACGGCGCCACAATCCTGGTCGTATCTTCCACCGGGACCTGCGTGAATGCTACTTCGTGGCCGGCGTCGGCCCAAGCGGTGCTCTCGCGCAAAACCGCGCGGATCGTGCGGAACTTCTCGCCCGAAAGTTCACCCTCGTGGCCCTCGGCGAAGGGTGGCAGAGTCAACTCCCCGGCGTAGCTGTTCCAGCCGCTTGCGGAAACTTCCTCGACGGGGCATTCGCGGCGCAGCACCTCGTGGCCGTCGACCTCATCGACGACCTCAAACACGAAGTCGTGGAGATCGCCGGCGTGGCGGAGGTCCTGGATATATGCCGCGGTGATGATGACATCGTCGAAATCGCCATCGAGGGCCCGCTCGGTATCTCCCTCCATAGCGAGGTCGAACTCAAGCTTGATCGGGCTCACGATCGCGCCGAACTCCACGAGCCCCGGAGTTGCCTCACCCGAGGAGAGCACGAGGCCATCGCACACAAACGACGAGTCGTGAACCTGCTCGCCGAAGTCGCCGCCGTAGCCGAATAACTCGGTGCCGTCTTCGGTGCGGGTCGCGATGCCGTGATCGCGCCACTCCCACACGAAGCCGCCGTGCCACTGCGGGTAGGTCTCGAAAATTTCTTCGTATTCAGTGATGCCGCCCGGGCCATTGCCCATTGCGTGCACGTATTCGCACAGGATCATGGGGCGCTTCGCGAGCTCGGCGTTACGGCCGGGCATTGTGCCGCCAAACTTGCCGTGCCCGAGAGACATTTCGCGCATTGCCTCGATCGGCGGATACATGCGCGACACGAGGTCGGTGTACTGACCGTCGTAATCCTGCTCGTAATGCACGGGGCGCTCCGGATCGCGGCGGCGAAGCCAGTTCGCCATCTGTGCCATGTTCGCGCCCGTGTGGCCCTCGTTCCCGAGCGACCACGACACGATCGACGGGTGGTTCTTGTCGCGCTCGAAGAACCGCTGAACGCGGTCAAGAAGCGCGTCCCGCCAGCGCGGATCGTTCGCGGGAACATCCCGCCAGTTTTCGCCAAGGAAGCCGTGCGCTTCGTAATCGCACTCGTCCATGACCCAAAAGCCCAGCTCATCGGCAAGGTCGAAGAGTTCGGGGTGCGGCGGGTAGTGGGAGGTGCGGATCGCGTTCACGTTGTGGCGCTTCATGAGCAGAAGTCCCTCGCGGGCCTTCTCGCGGTCCCACACGCGGCCAAGCTTCGGATCGTACTCGTGGCGATTCACGCCGCGAATGCGCAGCTTCTTGCCGTTGACGCGCCACTCGTGCCCCACGATCTCGACGCGCCTGAAGCCGGTGCGGATCGTGAGCGTCTCGGCGGCGTTCGAGATGGTCGCGGTGTACAGGCGGGGCACGTCGGCACTCCACGGCTCCACTTCAGGAATGGGGATTGGTCCGACGGCTGCCGGGCTCTCGAACGTTTCGGAGATTCCAAGCTCGTCGATCGCGATCGTGACGGGGAAGGCGGCTTCCTCCGCGCGGATTTCCGGAATGAGTGTGCCGGGTCCGGGGGCAGAGGGGCCGTTCTTCGGATCGAAATCGGCGCGCAGCCACGCGTCCTCGATGCCGGCGGCCGGGCGGAACAGGAGCTCTACGTCGCGGTAGATGCCGGGCAGCCACCACTGGTCCTGGTCCTCGAGGTAGGTGTTCGAGGACCACTGATGCACGCGCACGTGCAGCACGTTCTCGCCCTCTGCCACGAAGTCGGTGACGTCGAGTTCCTGCGTGAGGCGCGAGCCGCGCACGACGCCCGCCCGCTCTCCGTTCAGGCTGATGATGGCGAGGGATTCGATGCCGAGAGTGCGCAGGTACACGCGCGTGCCGTTCTCGATTTCCGCGATCGTGTCGGCGCTCAGCGTGAAGTGGGTGCGGTAGTCGCCCGTCGGGTTGTCGTCGGGAACGTTCGGGGCGTCGACGGGGAACGGGAACTGCACGTTCTGGTACGCGGGGGCGCCGTACTTGCCGAAGTCGCCGTATTCGCCGCCGCCGGTGAGAACCCAGTGCGAGGGCACGGTGATGTCGTCCCAGCTCGAGTCGTCAAAGTCCACCGTCGGAGCCGAATCGCCCGCGCCCTCGGCGCTGCGGAAATACGCGAACTTCCACGTACCCGCGAGGCTCATGGCCTCAGCGGTAGTCGTGAGGTGGCTGCGCGGCGAGATCCGCGCACCTGAGCCGGGGGAGTAGGAGGTGATTTCGTGAAGTGTACTCATGGGGTCATCCTTGTCCGGTTGAGTGGGTGGTTCTAGCCCTTGGTCGAGCCCATCGTGAGTCCCGAAACGAACTGACGTTGCAGAACGAAGAACAGGATCAGGATGGGGAGGGCTGCGAGGATCGAGCCCGCCGAGAGCAGGTTGTAGTCGGTGAAGAACGAGCCCTTGAGGTTATTCAGGGAGCTCGTCACGGGGAACTTGTCGCCCTTTTGCAACAGCACTGTAGCCCAGAAGAATTCGTTGTAGATCCAGGCCGTTTGCAGGGTCGCGAGGGCGGCGAGCGGGGTGCGGCACAGCGGAATCGTGAGGGTCCAGAACTGCGACCACACCGAGGCGCCGTCCACGTCGGCCGCTTCGTAGATTTCCGCCGGGATCGCCTTCATGTAGTTCGCGAGCACGAACGTGCAAAAGCCGGTTTGGAACGCCGTGTTGACGATGATGACGCCGAGGTGCGTGTCGAGAAGTGAGCCCGAGGCCGAGAGAAATTCGGGAATCGGGATCCACATGAACATGCGGTAGACCGGCACGAGAAGCGACTGCGGTGGGAGCAGGTTCGCGGCCACGAAGAACGCGAGCATCGCGAGGTTGAACTTGAACGAGAAGCGCGCGAGAACGAACGCCATGCATGAGCTCAGCGCGAGCGTGAAGAGCACCGCGAGAGCCGTAATGATGAGGGAGTTGAGGAACGACTGGGTGAAGCCGCCCTGCTCCCACGCGTTCACGAAGTTGTCGAGCGTGAAACCGCCGAAGCTGAAATAGCCGTGCTGGCTCGTGTAGCTGTAGTCGCGGAACGAGTTGAACAGCGCCCACAGGAGCGGGAACAGCCACGCGAGCGCGACGATCATAAGGAAAACGTTGAGGAACGCCCTCGAGACGGTGAGGTTCTTTTTCTTCGGGGTCATGTCAGTTCTCTCCCTTGAGCATGATGCGCAGCTGAATCACGATGAAGACCGAGCTCATGATGAGCATGATCGTGGCGAGCGCACTACCGAAGCCGATACGGCTCGCTTCGCCCACGACGTTTGACGTCACGAGGGTCGAGATGAGCTCGAGGCCGTTGCGGCCCTTGTTGATGATCCACACGATGTCGAACGCGCGAAGTCCCTCGATGAACGTGATCACGAGCAAGAGGATGTTCACGGGCCGCAGCACCGGGAAGATGATCTGGAAGAACGTGCGGGTGGGGCTTGCGCCATCGAGGGCGGCCGCTTCCTTGAGCGCCGGGTCCACGCCCTTGAGGCCCGCTAAGTAGAGCAGCATGATGTAGCCAACGTGACGCCAGCCGTTCGCGATGATTGCGGCGTACAGGTTGATGTTTGGGTCGCCGTACCAGTCGATCTGGGTTCCAAAAATGGCGTTGATGAAACCCTGGTCGCGGCTGTACATGAGCTGCCAGATGAAGCCGATGAGCGCGGCCGAAAGAACGACCGGCAGATAAAGGGAGGTCTGGTAGAACTTCGTGAGCTTGAGTTCCTTATCGAGCAGCACCGCAAGGAACATCCCGAGCGGGGTGAAGACGAAGAACAGCACGAGAAGCCACACGACGTTGTGCCACAGCGCCGGCCAGAACGGCGGGTAGATCGTGAACATGTCGATGTAGTTCTGGATGCCAACGAAATGAATGTCGCCGAGGCCGCCGATGCCGTCCCAGTTGCTGAAGGACAGGATCACGGTGCATAGGGCGGGAATCCACACGAAAACGCCGACGATCACGAGCGGGATGATGCTCATCGCGATCACGGTGAATTTGTCCCAGCCGTGCAGCTTGGCTAGCGGTCCGATCTTTTTGGACACGACTCGCTCCTTGGATAGAGGTCGAAAATAAGGGTCAGGACTCGGCAGGGAAGATGGACTTCTTCTGCTTCTCGATATCGCGCAGGATCGAGTCGATCGAGTCAGGGTTCTTCAGGAAGTTCTGCAGCGACGGACTGATGACCGTCGAGGCGAAATCGGGCCGCGTGTCGCGGTCGAGGAACTGCGAAATCGCGCTCGCGTTGCTAATGAGCTCAACGGCCTTCTTCTGGAGCTTCGAATAGTTGCTCTGATCCTGGTCCGTGCGCGGCGAAATCACCGACGGATCGGCGTCGAGCTTGTACTGGATGGCGTCGGCCGTCGCGAGGTAGGTGAGGAGTTCCTTCGCCTTCTTTTCATTGTGGGGCTTTGCCGCCATCATCCAGCCGTCAATCGGGGCTTCGACGACGTCTGCTCCGATCGAGGGATCGAATTCGGGGAACGTGAAGAAGTCGAGGTCGTCCGGGTCGTCGCTCTCTGCCCACTGCTGGTCGATGAACATGCCGATCGTGTACATCGCCGTTTGCTCCTTGAGCATGGACTGCGCGGCTTCCTGCCACGTGCGGCCAAGCGGATCGGCCTGCTGATAGGGGAGGAGCTCACGCCACGCGGCGAAGATGTTTTTGACCTCTTCGCTTTCCCACGATTCTTTGCCGGCCATGAGCGAGACGTGGAAGTCGTAGCCGTTGACGCGCAGGTCGAGCATGTCGAACGTGCCCATCGCTTCCCAGCCGTCCTTGTCGCTGAACGCGATCGGGGTTATTCCCGCGGCCTTGATGTCCTCGTTAAGAGCGAGCCACTCGTCGAATGTCGTCGGCTCGCTCCAGCCGTGTTTCTCGAACACGCTCGGCTTGTAGAACACGGCCCACGGGTAGTAGTTCCACGGGATGAACACGAGGCGCCCATCGTCGGCGGAAGAAGCGACCTTCATCGACTCGGGCATCCCGTCGATGTTCTCCCACACGTCGCTCAGGTCGCTCACGAGACCGCGCTCGGCGAAGAAGCGCGCGCGGTAGCCCGCGAACCACGTGAATACGTCGTCGGGGTTGCCCTGGAGGTAGTTGTTGATGCTTTCCTTGAAAGTCTCGTGGTCGACCGTGTTGATCTCGACCTTGCCGCCCTTCCACGACTCGAGCATGTCCAGCACGGCTTTTTTCGGGATTGCATCGCTTTGGTGGGATCCGACGGTGACCGTGTTCGGGTCGTTGTTGGCGCCGCAGCCTGCGAGCAGGGCGAGCGCACTCACGCCGGCTCCCGCGCCGAGCACGGCGCGACGGCTCGCGGTGGCCTCGCGGATTGCGCGGACCGACGCGGGGATCTCGTGGATCCAACTGTCGTTCATGTGGTTCTCCTTTGAATCTTTCGTTCGTGGAAGTGCTAGGTCGTTTCGCGCACCACGAGGGTCGTGGGAAGCGTGAGCGAGTGGATTGGTTGGCCCTCGCCGATGGCGTTGAGCAGACGCGCCCCGCTCGCACCGACGTCGAAGATCGGCTGCGCGATGGTCGTGAGCGCCGGGGTCGTTTCGGCGGCGAAGGCGTGGTCGTCGAATCCCACGACCTTGACGTCGTCGGGGATGCTTCGACCTGCTTCGCGGAGCGTGGCGAGAACGCCGAGGGCTTGGCGGTCCGAGCCGCACAGGATCCCATCGATGTCGGTGTGGCGCGCGAGCAGCTTGCGCGTGGCCGAGGTGCCGCCGCCGGTTGAATAAGGTGCGTGGATGACCTCGAGCGGGGCGGTGTCGAGTGCCGAGAGCTGGCCCGCGACGCGATCGTGGGCACCCTGCGCCGATTCCGGACCCGCGATGATCGCGATGCGACGGGCGCCGCGCTCAACCAGGTGGCGCGCGCCGAGCTCGCCGCCCTGGCGGTCATCGATCGTCACGGTCCATGTATTCTCTCGGCCGTCAACGAGGGGGCCGAGCACGATCGTGGGGATCGCGGTGCTCATTGCTTCGAGCAGCGGATCGTCGATGTGGGGCGAGAGCACGAGCGCGCCGTCGACCCGGTTCGGGGCGAGCTGGCGCAGCGTTCGCTCTCGCTCCTCATCGGTTGTGGCAAAAAGAAGATTGAGCGCGATGTCTCCGCCCACGAGCGCGGAGTTGATGCCCTGGAGCATCCGCCCGAAAGTCGGGTCGTCGAAAAGCTCGCCGTAGGGTTCGGTGAGGATCGCGGCATAGACGTTGCTCTTGCCCGAGGCGAGGGAGCGTGCGTGCGCGTTGGCGCGATACCCGGTTTCAGCGATGGCCTTTTCCACTCTGGCACGCGCTTCGGGGGAGGAGATCTGACCGTTGAGCACGCGTGAGACCGTGCTGCGGGACACGCCCGCGGCGCGTGCGACATCGTTGATCGTGGCCACGCGTGTCCTCCTCTTCGCTGAGTTGCGCACCCCCATGCATTGCGGAGTTTTGCGCGCCTCGCGGCCGAAGAGCCACCTGACGCACACCCGGTGGGAGCGCTCCCAGTCACTGTAGCGTGGGCCACCAGAAGAATGTCAAATCCACCACTCAGCGGGCTAGAAAGCGCGTTTTACGTGCTCGCGGTGTAAGCGGGGGTGATGGTCACGCTTCTGGGAAGTGGCCCACCGTTTGGACCTGTAGCTGCTGGCCTTCGATCTGCTTCCTCCGCTCGTACTCTTTTGCCTGGCCGTCGAGCGCGAGGGCAATGATCACGATGATGCCGATGATCGCAAAAATTGAGCCCACGATGCCGCCGATGCGCTGAAGAAAATACGTCGTCTCGCTCGGCTCGTTCGCGTCGCGGTCCCGATAGCGCCACGCATAAAAAGTGCGCCACACGTGCTGTGGCGAAATCGCGTACCACAGCGCGAAAAAGAGACACAGTGCAAGCGCGAGGATCGCCAAGACCACCATAATTGAGCTCCCGTCTGCTGACGTTCTTAACCATTCTTGATTGCGTTCGTGACCATACCGCCCACAGACACACGAGAATGCAGGCGCCAAAGAAAATGAACGCGAGGATCATGGGCGGCAGTGGCACGAGCCCTACCCCTACCTCGCGGCCTGAAGGTAATAACCAAACATTGCGATCGCCCCCATGACGATGATGGCACCGCCTACCCTCATGAGCGCGAGACGCGCCGAGCTTGGTTCGTTTGCTTCACGATCCTTATATGCCCACCCCATGGTGATTTCCCACGTCTGGAAGGGGAAAACAGCCATCGCTGCTCCGTAGACGATGAGCAGGATAAACACGAGCGACATGAACGGCATGAGGTCTCCTGACTACTGCGGGCGTGATCTACGGCTCACCCTAAGACGCGCCGCTGAGAGCAAGTCACGCGAACCCATCGAGTCGTCGACTCGACTCGCTAGGATGGGCAAGGTATGCCGCGTGGGCAAGCGTCGGAACCCCCGAGCTTACGCTGGCAGGGATGGGGCAGCCGGCTGAGCCGGCCTGGAGTCCGACGTCTGCTGGGACCATCGTTGCGAAAGGACGAGCGTGAACACCGATCACATCAAACACAGCGTGCAGGCCATCAACTGGAACCGCATCCAAGACCCGAAAGACCAGGAAGTGTGGGATCGCCTCACGGGCAACTTCTGGCTTCCCGAAAAGGTGCCGCTCTCGAACGACATCCAGAGCTGGTCGAAGCTCAATGAGCAGGAGCAAGAGCTCGTGATGCGCGTCTTCACCGGGCTGACGCTGCTCGATACCGTGCAGGGAACCGTCGGCGCCATTTCGCTGATCCCCGACGCGGTGACCCCCCACGAAGAAGCCGTGTACACCAACATCGCGTTCATGGAATCCGTGCACGCAAAGAGCTACTCGCAGATCTTCTCGACGCTCTCCAACACCAAGCAAATCGATGAAGCATTCCGCTGGAGCGAGCACAACGAGGCCCTCCAGAAGAAGGCGAAGATCGTTCTCGAGTACTACACCGGTGACGATCCCGAAAAGCGCAAGGTCGCCTCGACCCTCCTCGAGAGCTTCCTGTTCTACTCGGGCTTCTATCTGCCGATGTACTACTCGAGCCGCGGCGAACTCACGAACACCGCAGACATCATCCGCCTCATCATCCGCGACGAGGCCGTTCACGGCTACTACATCGGCTACAAGTACCAAAAGGCTGTGGAGAAGCAGTCGCCCGAGCGCCAGGCGGAGCTCAAGGACTACACGATGAGCCTGCTCATGGACCTCTACGACAACGAAGAGGAATACACCGAAGACCTCTACGACCCGGTCGGCTGGACCGAGGACGTCAAGATGTTCCTTCGCTACAACGCCAACAAGGCCCTCATGAACCTCGGCTACGAGGCACTGTTCCCACAGGAATCGACCGAGGTCAACCCCGCGATCCTCGCCTCGCTCTCGCCGAACGCCGACGAGAACCACGACTTCTTCTCCGGCTCCGGCTCGAGCTACGTCATGGGCAAGGCCGTCGAGACCGAGGACGACGACTGGGACTTCTAATCTGAGCGGTTTTTCGCAACCGTTAACGCAGTGGGCGGCACGTTTGACGACGTGTCGCCCACTTTTTCTCGATGTGGGGCCTTGGCGGCTAGCGTGGCGGAAGCGTTTCAGCAAAGATGTACTGTGTGTCCGGTAAAGAAGCATGAAACTTCAGGTGACGTGCAGCTTTGCTTAGTTTATTCCCAGGTAGGATTGAGGTTGGTTGACGATCTTTCAACCACCCGGGCACCGTTAGCAAACCCAGGTTCGCCAACACCGCCCGGGACATTTGTGGACCTGGTTCACTTCAACAGAAAGTAGTCATTCCATGTCTCTTATTTGGGGAATCATTTCCTGGATCATCATTGGCGGCCTCATCGGTCTTATTGCTCGCGCAGTCATGCCGGGCAAGCAGTCGATGGGCATGGGGATGACCATCATCCTTGGTGTCATCGGCGCAATCGTCGGTGGCCTCATCGGTGGTCTCTTCGGCGACGGTGGCTGGAGCTCGCTCCTTGACAACCCGTGGTCGCTGTGGACGATCCTGCTTTCAGTGGTCGGTGCGCTCGTGGTCATGTTCGTCTACGGACTGCTCACGAAGTCCGACAGCTGATCGTGACGCATCAATAGGAACACGCGCATAGCGCAAGCGCCCACCTCCGGATCTCCGGGGGTGGGCGATTTTCATAGGCAAAGCAGCCCGGATTTGTGCGGCGGTCCCAGTTTTGCCGGCGCAGCGCCGGCTTGTTCCCGGCGCAGCCCTCGGCCTGTTCCCGAGCCCCGGGCCTCCCCGTCACGGATTATGAAGAATCTGGGCTCGGGGCGAGGTGTGAGGCTTGGAGTGCGGCGGTTTCTTCATGAAGTGGCACGGTGTTGAGGGGCGGGGAGATTTGGCGGCCCCTGCGCGAGGTTTGGTTGGTCTCGCTGCGGTTTTGGGCTGGCCCCGTCACGGATTATGAAGAATCTGGGCTCGGGGCGAGGTGTGAGGCTTGGAGTGCGGCGGTTTTTTCATGAAGTGAGTCGACCAAGGAGATAGCAAAAGAGATGGGCCAGGCGCGAGACAGGGACGCGGAACTGCCCGGCCCGAGAGGCCGGGCAGCCAGTGCCTACTCTTCGTAGGCTGCCTTCCTGGTTTGCACGGCTCGCAGACGCGCGAGATCGAGTTTCGAGCCGCGATCAAAATCGACGACGCCATTCTTTTCCTGGAACACGTCGGTGAGCTGCGTGTAGCAGTAGCCGAACATGAGCGGGTTGGTCAGCAGAACGTTCGTCAGGGCCTCGAAACGCTCGTACAACTCTTCTTCGCTGCGAACCCTGTTGCCGTAACCCCACGACTCGGCCTGGTCTTGACCGGTAAATTCGGCGGCGCGGGCCTCTTGCTCGTTCCACCAGATGCCGCCGTACTCGGAGACGAAGAATGGCTGGCCCTCGTAGGGGACGGAGAAGTGACCGTCCGCGAACGGCATCTCGTTCGGGGCGAGCTCACGCCTGTTGACTTGCGGCTTTCCTTCGGCGAGTGGTGCCTGTTCGCGAGCGAATGCTTCCGGATCCTGTTCGTAGGAGTGCGAGTCGTAAATATCGGCGCCGCGCACGCGGTGGCTGTAGCCCGAAGCGTCGATGACTGGGCGCGAGGGATCTGCGAGTTTCGTGGCGTTGTACATCGCGTGGGTGACGTCGTCGAGCACGGTGATGCGGTCGTGCAGCACCTGGTGTGTTTCATTGAGGGGGCACCAGCCGACGATGCTCGGGTGGGAGAAGTCGCGTTCGAGTGCCTCGATCCACTGCGCCACAAAGCTCGACGTGGGCTCCTGGTTGTAGCCGAGAGGACCTCGCCCGGATACGCCCCAGTCACCGAATTCGCCCCACACGAGGTAGCCATATAGGTCGGAAAAGAACAGCATGCGTTCCTCAAACACCTTTTGATGTAAGCGAGCGCCGTTAAAGCCAGCAGCGAGGGCAATCTGGATGTCGGCGAGCATCGCCTCGTCGGAGGGTGCGGTCATGAGGGTTTTTGCCCAGTACCCCTGGTCGAGCACGAGGCGCTGGAACACGCGCTCACCGTTGATGCGGAATTCGGTGCCCTCGAGGGCGGTT
The DNA here is from genome assembly GCF_001807345.1 of Dermabacter sp. HMSC06F07. Taxonomy (NCBI): domain Bacteria; kingdom Bacillati; phylum Actinomycetota; class Actinomycetes; order Micrococcales; family Dermabacteraceae; genus Dermabacter; species Dermabacter sp. HMSC06F07. The sequence continues at coordinate 49,640 of NZ_KV788587.1, read as the reverse complement.
GAGCGCAGCCCAGCGTAGGAGTGTACTTCGTCGATCACGCTACCGTCGGAATCGAGTAGCCGCGCCATCACGCTGTACAGTTCCGGCTCGCCAGCCGCCCAGATCCGCACGTGCTCCTCGGGAATGGCGACGCGCACGCGTGGCGCGAGGTCAAGGTCTGCGCGGGCGCTTGCGGTGGCCAGGGGGGCACCTTCGGGGGTTCCGACGGTGACTTCGACTCGTGTGCCCTTCGTGTTGTGGGTGAGCGGCAACGTGATGTCGAAGGAGTGGTCGGCGAGTGATGGCGTGGTGCGAACGGCCCGGATGGCGTGCGCGGGCACTCCTTCGAGCCACACCGTTTGCCAGATGCCGGTTGTGCGCGTGTATTGGCAGTGCGTGGAGTCGTGCCACGTGGCTTGTTTGCCTCGGGCCTGGGCATCCCAGCGGGAGTCGCGAGCGCGCACGACGATCGTTGCCGTGTCGCCGGGACGCGCGACGCCGCGGAGGTTTGCGTGGAAGGGGGTGAAGCCGCCGCGGTGGCGAGCAACTTCAACGCCGTTGACCCACACCGTCGCATCGTGGTCGACGGCACCGAAGTGCAGGACGGGGACGAGAGGTTCGCCGGCGGGACCGTCGGCCCACTCGGCTGGGATTTCTATCTCGCGGCGGTACCAGACGGCTTCCATGAAGTCGGTGTGCTCGATGCCGGAAGCTTCCGATTCGGGCGCGAATGGGACGAGGATCGAGCCTTCAAGGGGGCGGTCGAGAAGACCGCGCTCGCGGCCCGTGTCGCCGGCGTCGATCTCGAATTCCCACGTGCCGTTGAGGTTGAGCCACGTGGGGCGGTGGCACTGGGGGCGCGGGTGTTCGGGCTTGGGGACGTCGGTCGCGGCGGAGAGGGGAGCGTCGAGGAGGCTCGCGAGGTGCTCGGCTCGTTCAGCGAGTGCCTTCAGCTCAGGGACTGCGGCGAATTCGGGAAGGAGTGGCATGGTGGGTTCCTCACGTCGTCGTGTGTTCTGGATGAGGCCCAGTCAATCACGGCAACACGAAAAACTGCAACGTGAGAAAAATGCCGGATCAGCTGCCGAGGGTGGAGGCGCGGGTCACGAGTGTGTGCGGCACGAGGAATGTCGAGCCTGACCCGAGCGCGGTGGCCTCGGCGGCTTCCGCGCCTTTCGCGAAGGAATCATCGCCGAGGGCCGCGAACAGCGCCGCCGATACGAGGCACTCGAGGTCCGGTGCGACCGAGGTGAGCGGGGGAGTGGCGTGTGCCGATTCCGGAATGTCGTCCCAACCGGTCACGAGGACATCGGTGCCGATTGAGAGACCGGCCTCTCTCAGAGCTTCGCAGGCGCCGAGGGCAAGCAAGTCATTCCCGCCCACGATGGCGTCGAACGGAAGGGTCTTCGCGCTACCTGAACCTGAAATGAGGGCCTTCACCTGCGCGTACCCTTCGCGTCGCGTCCATTCGGTGGTGTGGATCAAAAGCTGATCGGCGGGGGAGATTCCCGCGAATCGGCAAGCTGCGCGAAAGCCTGTGAGTCGCTCTGCTCCCGTGGAAGCAACGCCTTCCTGGGCGCCGAGAAACAGGGGGCGCGTGGCGCCACGCTCGGTTATGTGTCGCACGACGTCGACCGCGCTCGCGGTGTTGTCGATGCTCACGTGGTGAATGCTGCCGTGGTCGGCAACCGCTTCTCCCAGGACGACCGTGGGAAGCGGCGAATGCTCGGCGAGTTCGCGAACAGTCTCGGGAAGAAGTGGGGCCATGATGAGCGCACCGAAAGAACGTTTAGCGAGGCCGCGCGCGTATCGGCGTTCAATGTCGGCGTGCTCGCCCGTGAGCTCGATGCTCACGCTGTAGCCAGCACGTGCCGCGACGTTGTGGAACGTCTCCGCGAGGCGCGCAAAATACGGATTGAGCAGGTGGGGGATCACGAGCGCTACCGTGCGGGTGGCCTTACCGCGGATCTCTCGCGCCGACTCGTTTGGCACGTAGCCGAGTTCGTCGATCGCCGCGAGAACCTTGTCGCGCGTCGCGGGCTTCACAACGGGGCGGTTGTTGACGACGTTGGAAACGGTCTTCCACGACACGCCAGCGCGAGCGGCGACGTCCTTGATGCTTGCGCGTTTGTACGGCTCAGGCTCGTTCATGGTGCGCCCCCTTTCTGGACGTGAGAAGTGGTTTCAGTCTAGGGCCAGTAGGCGTCGGACCGCGTGTGTGGCCCTCCCGTGCAGTGCGAGGGGCCCGCGTTCGGGGGTTGACGGGAACTTGAACGCGGTGGCAGAATCTCACGTGAGAATCAAAGGTGAGTTACACCGCACACCTGTCAACGATGACGAGGAAGGTGAAGCGCCATGCCAAGCGCGCACAACAATCACACCCCGCCGGGGCTCAGTCGCCGGTCGCTCCTTGCGGGTTTTGGCGCCGGCGCACTCGGGCTTGGGCTTGCCGGATGCGGAGCCGCGCAAGCGGACCCGTCGAAGGTTGCCGTGTGGGATCTCTTCAGCGGTGCCGACGGTGAAAAAACTCGCGGCATGATCGCTGAGGTTGTCGAGGAAAATCCCGGCCTAAATGTTGAGCCCACGACCCTCAGCTGGGGAAACCCCTACTACACGAAGCTCGCGATGGCCGCCGCATCGAGTGCGCCGCCGAGCACAGCAATCATGCACGTGAGCCGCGTCGCCGGCTTCGCGCCGGGCGGCCTTATCGAACCGTGGGACATGAGCCTGTTCGAAGAATTCGACGTCTCGACCGACACGTTCACCAAGGCCCTTTTGGAGGCGTGCCAGTACGACGGCAAACAGTACGCAGTCCCGCTCGACACGCACCCCTTCATCAGCTTCTTTGATCGGGACGTTGCGGAAAAAGCCGGGGTACTCGAGTCCGACGGTACCCTCGCGATCGACTCGCCCGAAGCGCTCCAGGAAGTCGGCACCAAGCTCGGCGAAGTGACTGGCGGGCCCGGAATCGCGTTCGGCTATCAGCTCGACACCGCGCAAGCGTGGCGGCTCTTTTGGGGTCTGTTCCACCAGACCGGTGGTGAGTACAGTTTCGAGCCGGGTGAAAAGGCCGACATGGACATCGGCGCCGCCGCGCGCGTCGTTGCCGCGGTGAACTCGTGGATGGACGACAAGTGCATGGCGTCCTCGCAGGACTATCCGGGCGCGCTTTCCGCCTTCAACGGTGGGCGCAACGCCATGATTCTCTCCGGCGTGTGGGAGCTCAATGGGTTCAAGGAAAGCGTCAAGTCGCTTGCGGGCGCACCTATGCCGACGATGTTCGGCACCCCCGCGAACTACGCCGACTCCCACACCTACGTGTTCCCGAAGAACCGCCGCATGACCGACGAGCTCAGGCGCAGCACTTACCTTTTCGTGTCGTCGATGCTCAAGAAAGGTGACCAGTGGGGCGCCGCCGGGCACATTCCCGGTTACCTCCCGTCGCAAGAGGAGCCCGCCTACCGCGAGCTCGAGATTCAAAACCAGTACAAGGATGCTGCCGAGACCGTCGTCGTGGACCCGAAAGTGTGGTTCGCGGGTGCTGGTTCCGATTTCCAAAACCGCGTGTGCCAGCGGCTTATCGAGGGCTTTCGCGGAAGCGTCGAACCGCAGCGGGCGATCGAGGGAATGCTCGACGTCATCAGCGGCATCGCTATGCAACCCAACCCCACCGAATAAGGAGGTCACGCCATGAATGAACGCGCACGCTTCACCTCCCGCGGTGCGGGATGGTTCGCCCTTCCCTACATGATTCTTTTTATTCTCTTCCTCATCGCCCCCATCGTGTGGGGCCTGTGGATGAGCTTCACCGACCAGTCGCTTGCGTCGACGAACAGTGGTTTCGCGGGGATCGATAACTACCTCGAGGCTTTCACGAGCGCCGACATGTACTCGAGCCTCTTGAACACGCTGTTCTTTACGCTCATTTCTTCAGTTCCGCTCGTCATTCTCTCGTTTGTGCTCGCCTACCTCGTTGTCACGGGTCTCCCGGGCCAGTGGCTGTGGCGCCTCACGTTCTTCGCGCCGTACCTTCTGCCCGTGTCCGTGGTGACCGCGATGTGGGGAATGATGTTCGCCAATGACTTCGGGTTCATCAACGGCATCCTCGTGCATTGTGGAATTGACCAGATTGGCTGGCTTAGCGAAAAGCAGGTTGCGATGTGGTCGATCGCGCTCACGACCGTGTGGTGGACGATCGGCTTCAACTTCCTGCTGTATCTCTCGGCCCTCCAGAACATTCCCGACACGGTGTACGAAGCCGCGCAGGTGGATGGCGCGGACGCGTGGCGCCGCCTGAGGTCAGTGACGCTGCCGATGATGCGCCCCACGACGGTGCTCATCGTCCTGCTGCAGATCCTCGCCTCGCTCAAGGTCTTCGACCAGATCTTCCTCATGACGGCGGGCGGCCCCGACGGCGCCACTCGCTCAATCATTCAGTACATCTACGACCAGGGTTTCTCCGGCTACCGCGTCGGATACGCCTCGGCCGTGTCCTACATCTTCTTCGCGATGATCGTTGTCGTCTCACTCATCCAGGTAGCGATCACGAACCGTAACGCAAAGGAGCGTTAGACATGAGTACCGCAGTAACCACCCTCGAAACCCCGGCCAGGGACAGGCGTAGCTTGAAGACACGTGTGAGCCAGAAGCGTGAAGAGAACGCGCGCCAGCGCTCGCTGACCCTAGGCTCCTCAAAAGCGTCGCGTGTGATCGCGTTCGTTGCGCTCGCGTTCCTCGCTCTGTGCTGGGCGATCCCTATCCTGTTCGCCCTTCAGCTTTCGTTGAAAACGGAAAGCGATGCCTCGGCTGCACCGCTCACGTTCTGGCCGTCGCAAGGATGGACCTTCGACAACTACGCGAACGTCATCGCTGCGGGGGACATCCCGCTGTGGATCTGGAACTCGATCCTCGTTTCGGCGATCGTCACGATCATCACCCTCGTGACCTCCGTGCCCGCCGCCTACGTGTTCTCGCGCTACAACTTCCGTTTCAAGAAGCTGTGTTTCGCGCTCACGATCGCCGCGATCATGGTGCCGCCGCAGATTCTCATCGTGCCGCTGTTTGAGCAGATGAAGTTCATGCAGCTTTCGGACACTCTCGCGGGCGTCGTGCTCCCGCAGGTCGTCGCACCACTCATGGTGATTGTGCTTAAGAACTTCTTTGACCAGCTCCCGATCGAACTCGAAGAAGCTGCAAAGCTCGATGGTGCGTCGATGCTGCGCACCCTCACGTCGGTGATCCTTCCGCTTTCGCGCTCGATCATCGTTGCCGTGGGCATCTTCGTGTTCATCGGTTCATGGAACAACTTCCTGTGGCCGTTCATCATCACGAACTCGCCCGAGCTCATGACGATCCCCGTTGGCCTCGGCACCGTCAAGAATGCCTACGGTGTGCAGTACGCGCAGGGCATGGCGAGTGCCGTGATCGGCGCATTGCCGCTGCTCATCGTGTTCGTGCTCTTCCAGCGCCACATCGTGCGCGGTTTCGCCACGACGGGCATGGGTGGTCAGTAGAACGGTCAGTAGACTGGGTTGACGGTGAGGCGCTGGGGCCGCCCGGCGCTTCGAATTGAGCATCAACGAGGAGCAGCATGAGTCACGAAACGATGTCCCAGCATTCGACCGCCGCCGATGGTTCGGGGGATCGCAGTCTCGATCCGCGGCTTGCGGCAAAGGCGCGTGAACTTGCGGCGCAGGGCACGGTGCTTCTTCGCAATGATGGCGTGCTTCCCCTTGCCCCCGAGAGCCGCGTCGCGCTCTTTGGTCGCACGGCGAAGGACTGGCTCGCCGTTGGGTATGGCTCGGGCGGTGATGTGAACCCTCCGTACATCTCGAATCTCACGGATGCGCTGCGCGAATCGGCTGCTGTGAAGGTCGACGAGGAGCTCGCAGCGGCCTACGACCGCTTCAGCGAGGAGCAGCCCGCGGATCCGGGCACGGTGTGGGGCAAGTGGCCCACGCACTATCCGGAGCTCGAGCTCGCCGATGAACAGATTAGTGCCGCCGCGGGGCGCAACGATGTGGCCATTGTCGTGATCGGCCGCGCGGCGGGGGAGGACCGCGATGCGGAGCTCGCGCCCGGCTCCTACTTCCTCACTGAGCAGGAAGAATCTCTGATCGCGCGGGTCAGTTCCGCGTTTGAGCGCACGGTCGTGGTGATCGACGCCGGCAACGTCATGGACCTTTCGTGGGCGGAGCGCTACAGCATTTCGGCGCTCCTCATCGCGTGGGCGGGCGGTATGGAATCGGGCAGCGCCCTCGGCGAGGTTCTCACGGGCGTGCGCGAGCCCGGCGGGCGCCTCACCGCCTCGATCGCGCGCCGCTACGAGGACGCCCCAACCGCCACAAACTTCGGCGACCCCGACGTCACGAATTATGTCGAGGACGTCTTCGTGGGCTACCGCTACTACGAAACCTTCGCGCCCGAGGCCGCCCAATTCCATTTCGGCGAGGGTCTCGGCTACACGTCGTTCTCGCTCAGCTTCGGGGAGTTTAGTTCCGACGCCACCCGCGCCCGCATCGACGTCACGGCGAAAAACACGGGCGAGCGCGACGGCGATACTGTCGTGCAGGCCTACATCGAAACCCCAGACGGGAAGCTTTCCCAGCCCGCGCGTCGCCTCGCGGCCTTCTCCCGCACGGGCAGCGTTGCCGAGGGCGAGAGCGCCGCAGTGAGCCTCGAGGTGGACCTTCGCGACTTCGCCTCCTACGACGACTCCGGCGCGACCGGCTACCGCAGCGCCTACGTTCTTGAGCCCGGCACGTACCGCCTCCACGTTGGTCAGAGCGTGAAGGGCACCGAAGTTGCCGGGGAGATTGAAGTCGGCGAGCTTATCGTCGTGAAGCAGCTTGAAGAGGCCTCCTCGATCCAGAAGGGCTGCGGGTTCGACCGCATGGTTCTGAATCGCGGCGATGATGGCCGGGCAATCGTCGGATACGAAAAGACCCCCGAAGAGGAGCGGGACCTTGCCCGCCGCATTCTCGAAAGGCTGCCCGAGGAGCTCCCTGCGCCGGCTGAAGGTGGCAGCTTGCCCTCGTTTGAGGAGGTGCGCGCCGGGAAGGTGAGCCTCGAGGAATTCGTGGCAACCGTCGGAACTGAGGATCTCGTTGCCCTCGCCTACGGTGACACGACCATGGACAGCCCCCTTGGCGTGCGCGGCAATGCCGGTGCACTTGGCGGCGTGACCGAGTCCTTGCGCGAGCGGGGTGTGGCGCCCGCGATCACGACCGATGGCCCCTCTGGCCTGCGTGTTTCCGCGTTCGCCTCGCTTCTGCCGTGCGGCACCGCGCTCGCCTCCACGTGGAACCCCGAGGGGGTGCGCGAGCTTGCCGAGCTTCACGCGGAAGAGATGCTCGCCAAGGGCTCCGACATTCTGCTCAGCCCCGGCATGAATATCCAGCGCGATCCGCTGTGTGGCCGAAACTTCGAGTATTTTTCGGAAGATCCGCTGCTCACGGGCCTCATGGGTGCCGCGATCGTGAACGGCGTGCAGTCCAAGGGCGTCGCGGCGTGCCCGAAGCACTACGCGGCGAACAACCAGGAGCACAACCGCATCTTCTCCGATTCGCGCGTCAGTGAGCGCGCACTACGCGAGATTTACCTGCGCGGTTTCCAGATCATGGTCAAAGAATCGCAGCCGCAGACCATCATGACCTCGTACAACAAGATCAACGGAGTGTGGGGCCACTACAGCTACGACCTCGTGACCACGATTCTGCGCGGAGAGTTCGGCTTCGACGGCCTCGTGATGACCGATTGGTGGATGCGCATGGTGGAGGATCCGAACTTCCCGGCCCTGCGCGACAGCGCCTACCGCGTGCGCGGTGGCATCGACGTGCTCATGCCCGGCAGCAAGAAGCACGGTGGCGATACATGCGATACGGGCGTGAAGGATTCGCTTGGTTCCGACGGTGGCCTCACCCTCGGCGAGCTTCAGCTCACGGCGCTTCACGTGCTGCGGTTCATCCTCGAGGCCAACCCGCAGGGGCACGCGACGAGCACCGAAAAGGGCCGCCGCAACCTCATGTAAGGCTCCGGCGGTGATTGTCGCCAGAGGCTTCGGTGACGCAGCGATGGCCCCGATGGCTCCGGAGGCGCCGGTGGCACACACCTTGCGTCGCTCTCGATGAACATTCCAGGGCTGCGGTCCCCTCCCAGGGACTGCACGCTCTGGTTTTTTCATAAACTCGCACGGCATCGGCCCAGATCGACGTGGTGCGAGGGGGACGAATGGGGCCAGCACTGTAGACGACGGCTCTTTGCGAGTTTGCAAGGAGAAGCCGGGAACTGGTGGCCCGGTGTGCCGCCCGGGTTTAGCAATCGCCGATACGAACCCATCGTGCTAGTTCGGAGGGGAGAGTTGCGAAGCCGAGCAGCCGGAAGCGTACGCCGCTTCGGCCACTCAAGAGCCTGACGATGACGTGACTGGGTGACGTTAACATTCTCGTTGGCTAGACCGTCTCACCCTACTTTCGCACTTAGAGGGGTACGCGAGCTCTGACGGATTGCTGGAGTTGATTCCGCTAAGGCGTTTTTCCTATGAAAATTCCTAGGTCGCGACGCCTGTTTAACTGTTACTAGAACCGGTATTTTTATGGTGTGAAACGTTTGCAAGCTCTACGTAGTTACGCTCGCGACGGTTTCGCGTTCGAGTAAAGAGACCTCGAGCGGAGCATCGTGGCACGAATCCTCGAGTGTTCCGGAGCCGCCAATAGCAGCAAGGAGACGTGAGACGGCAAGACGCGCTTTGTTTTCAACGTTCTGGCCGATGGTGGTGAGTGCCGGTGTTGCCGTGAGAGAAATGTCGAAACCGTCGAAACCCACTACCGAAAGATCGCGTGGGACCACGACTCCCTCGCGGGCGAGGCTGCTCATGAGGCCAACGGCGAGATCATCAGCCGAGCAGAAAACTGCTGAGGGGCGTGGGTCTAGTGCAGCGAACTTTGGGGCGAGTTCGATTCCAGTACGTGCAGTTGTGTCAGAAATGCTGAACGGGACCACTGGTTTAGGTAAATCGTGGTCGAGGTAAGCGTCAGTGAACCCTCTGAAGCGCTCGTCGACAACGCCCGTGTGGCCTCGGATCGGCCCCAGGAAGCACACGTGGTCCCTGTGACCGTTGGCAATGAGGTGTTCTGCAGCGAGACGACCTCCACCGTAGTCGTCGGTGCGAACAGAAAGAAGCCCTGGCCGCTCGATGTAGCTGTCGACGAAAAGTAGTGGAATGTCTTCACGCTCGTGCAGGGCTTCAAGCTCGTGTGCAAGGGTATTGAGGACGATGCCGCCATCGACACGCCATGACCTCAAACTTGAGATGGTTTTACTTATGTCGCTTGCTGCGATGAGCATCGCGTTATATCCGTGTTTTTGGAGTTCGGCAGTGATGTGCCCAACCATCCGTGAATCATGAGCGCCTCGCAAAATGGGCCCATTCCCTGCAACCACGATCGCCACAATGTGAGAGTTTTTGGCGGAAAGTGCACGAGCCGAGGCATTCACGACATACCCGGTTTCGGCGACGGCATCCAGGACGCGTTGCGCCGTCTTCTCCGAGACCTTCCCAGATTTGCCGGTGAGGACGTTCGAGACGGTCATGGTGCTTACGCCTGCTTTGGCAGCGACGTCAGCGAGCGTGACGGACATGGCGACCTTTCGTTGAGTGACTCGACGATTGTATGGGGACCAAATGCCTTGACATTACGCCTGTGGCGTACGTAACCTTATGGAAGAGTTTAGCGCTAAACCAACGAGGTTGAGCGCGATGAGTTTTCAGCAAGGATGGTGAACTCCAGTGTTCAATCGTCGAACATTTATCTCCGGTACCGCGCTCGCTACCACCACGCTAGTGGCGCTCTCGGCGTGTGGTTCTAAGGGGCCCGAAAAAATGGCAGAAGCCCCTAGCGGCCACCCTGTACAGGGCGAAACCCTAAAGTACGATCCGAACCACCTTGTTAACGATGGTGAACCCATTAGTCTTGAATGGTGGCTCTGGGACGGTGATACGATTTTCCAGAAGTTCGTGGACGAGTACACGGCGATTCACAAAAACGTCGAGATCAAGATCGTGAAGCAGCCGTGGGAGGACTACTGGACGAAGCTTCCGCTCTCACTCAAGGACGGCGACAAGCCCGCAATCTTCAACATTCACAACAGCTACCACTCGAACATCTTCCCGTATCTCGAGCCGTATGACATTCCCGTCGAAGAGCTTGCAGCCGATTACACGGGCGCGGAAGCGCACGTGATCGACGGCAAGATCTACTATGTTGACTTCGGCATGATGACCGGCGTGATCTACTACAACACCGATCACTGGAAGGAAGCGGGCCTTACGGACGCCGATATTCCTGAGACGTGGGATGAGCTTCGTGAGGTGGCCAAGAAGCTCGTCAAGAAGAACGGCGACACGATCGAGCGTGCGGGCTTCAACTTCAACAGCCAGTTCAACGCGTTTAGCCCGGGCCTGCCCTACCAGCGCGGTCAGAACCTCTTCGCTGACGACCAGAGGACTCCGACGGTCGCAAGTGACGCGATGATGGAGCTCATCGAGCTCTTTACCTCGTTCTACGACGTGGATGGTGTGGGCTCGAAGGACTTTGGCACGAGCTCAGGTGAATCGTTTGGCCAGCAGCAGTCGTCCATGATCTACTCCTGGACTCACCACGGCGGCCTTATGGCGGCGGATTTCCCGGACGTCAATTACGACACCTTCCGCACCCCTGTGCACGTTTCGGGCGAAACTCCGTACGCGTTTGACCGCTACAACGGCGAATCGACCCTTGGCATCAATAAGGCCGCGGATGAGAAAACGAAGGCCGTTGCCCAGGACTTCCTGAAGTTCTATCTGACCTCGAAGGAAGCGCTGAAGGCCGTGTGCCTCAACTACCACGTGTTCCCGAGCTATAAGCCGCTTGCTGAGGATCCGGAAATTCTTGATGATCCGCAGCTGAGCTCGCTTGCCGATGGCATCGACCGCTACATCTGGCCAGGTGCAATGCCTGCCACGATCGAGGAGAACCTCAAGACGATGTGGGAGGACGTTCTGTACAACGGTGCAGATCCCGCAACTGCCATGGGCGCGGCGCAGGAGGCGATTGAGAAGGACCTGGCGAACAGCGACTTCGAAGCCGTCGAAAACTTGTACGCGCACTATCAGCCTTCTAAGTAGTCACAGCAAGAACCTCGGGAGGTGCCCGGGTATCCCGGGCACCTCCCTCTTTATCCCTTGAGGTAACACATGAGCACGTCAACTCTGACAGCGAAAAAGAAGGCGCGCGCGATCAGCTACAAAGGCGAGCGCGGAGTGCGAAACTCCGTCGTGATTGCGCTCATCGTCTTCAACCTGCTGCTCCTCGTGATCCCCGTGGGGATCGCTTTCGTGGGGAGCTTCCATAATTGGAACCCGCTCAACGGGACGTTTGATCCGGTTGGGCTCGAGAATTACAAGCGAATGTTCCAGGATCCTCGCCTTGGAACATCCATTGTGAACACTCTGATTTTCTCCGCGGTCGCGATCACCGCCCGAGTGATCCTCGGGCTTGCGCTTGCGATTGCGATCTTCACAAAGGTCACGCGCTTCAAGACTTTCTTCCGTGCACTGTTCTACATGCCCACGGTGACTCCACTTGTGGCAGTCGCGTATGTCTGGAAGATCATGTACGACCCGCAGGTGGGTGCGATCAATACGTTCTTCGGCCTTGACATCAACTGGCTGTTTGACACGAAGTTCGCGCTTCCCGCGATCATGTTGATGACGATCTGGAAAGATTTCGGCTATGCGGTGATTCTGTTCCTCGCTGGGCTCTATTCGCTGCCAGAGGACGTCATGGAAGCGGCGGCCGTGGATGGTGCGAGCCCATGGAAGCGGTTCTGGCATGTCACCCTTCCCCTCCTGCGCCCCATGACGATCTTCGTGATCATTACCTCGCTGATTTCCTACCTTCAGGCGTTCATCCAGGTCATGGTGCTCACGAAGGGTGGTCCCGGAACCTCGACATACATCCTCTCGTATCTCATCTATGACGAGGCGTTCGTGAAGTACAACTTCGGCTACGCCTCGACCATTGCCTTCGGTCTGCTCGTGGTGACTGCATCGCTTACTGCCCTGTCCTTCGCTGTTTCCGGGATGAACCTCAAACCGCGGCACCGTCGATCGAAGTCTGTAGCTTCAGTGGCGGCATTCAATGAGGAGGCCAGCAATGCGTAAGTTCAATGTCATCCTGCTCCACGTGGGCCTCATCGTTGTCGGCATTATTACGGTTTTCCCGTTCGTGTGGATGCTGCTCAGCGCGTTCAAACCGAACAGTGAGATTCGCGCGCTCGATCAAACCTTGATTCCGCGTGAATGGACGTTCGAGAACTTCCTCAACATCCAGGACAAGTTCGATTTCATGCAGTTGTTCGCGAACTCCGTGATCCTCTCAGTGGTGATCACCGCGATCTGTATCTATACCAGCTGTATCGCCGGATTCGTCCTTGGAAAGTATTCCTTCCGTGGCCGCGGCGTGCTGTTCGGCTTCATCCTCTCCACGATGATGATTCCGTGGGCGGTGACGATCATTCCGCGCTACACGATGTTTTCTGCCGCGCAGCTCAAGGGGTCATGGCTTTCAATCATCATCCCGGCGCTCTTCAGCGGGTTTGGCATTTTCATGATGAAACAGTCGATGGATTCGATCCCTGACTCGGTTCTTGAAGCGGCCCGAATTGACGGCGCCTCTGAGCTGTACATTTTTCACCGGATCGTGCTGCCTATGAGCGGGAACTCGATTAGTGCCTTCGCGATCTTCCAGTTCCTGTGGGTGTGGGAGGACTACCTGTGGCCCTACCTGATGATCGATGACGATAAGCTCCAGGTCCTCGCTGTAGGGTTGACGACGTTCAACGGGCGCTATGCGACCGATTTTGGTGGCCTGTTTGCTGCCACGACCTTGTCGATTCTTCCTGTTCTTACCGTCTACCTCATTTTCCAACGCCGCTTTATTGCTGGCGCCGCGAGTGCGGCCGTGAAGGGATGATTTTCCGTGCAGAAGTTTTCTCAAGAATTGCCCGCTGAACTCGTCGGCGAGCATTTCCGGATCACGCCGGTCACGCCGCGCGTGGTGCGCCTCGAGTATTCGCCGAGTGGCGCTTTCGAGGATCGCCCGTCGACCTTCGCGATCAATCGCGACGTGGTGCTTGATCCTTCGGAATACACGATCGGCGAGTACCAGGGCCGGCTCACGGTTGAGACGGAGAACTTTTACCTCGAGTATGATCGCGGCCCGTTCACGGCGAATGGCCTGAAGGTCGAGGTCAAGGGCGGCGTTTCGGCGTATCACTCGGTGTGGCGGTACGGGCAGGATCTGTCACTGCCGGCGGATCGCCAGCTTGCGCTGAACGGGGAGACGCAGCGCGCGCTTGACGGGAACCTCGGCGGCGCGGCCCGCACGCTCGATGTCGCTGACGGCAAGATCCCGCTCGAGCCGGGCGTGAACTCGTCGGTGGGGTATGCGGAGATCGACGATTCGAGCTCGATGGTGTTTGATGCCGACGGTCGCCTACGCGCCCGCGCTGCCGAGGAAGGCAGCATCGATCTTTTTGTGTTCGCGGCGGGTCGCGACCACGTGGCCGCGGTGAGGGATTATTTCGCGATTAGTGGGCCTCAGCCGATCGTGCCGAAGTTTGCGCTCGGCAACTGGTGGTCGCGCTACCACCGCTATAGCGAGGAGAGCTACCTCGAGCTCATGGATGCGTTCCGCGCGGAGGATATTCCGTTCTCAGTGTCGGTGATCGACATGGATTGGCACCTCACCGACGTGGACCCGAAGTACGGTTCGGGTTGGACGGGGTACACGTGGAATCGCGACCTTTTCCCTGATCCGGAGCGTTTCCTCGAGGAGCTGCACAAGCGCGGCCTTCGCGTGACCCTCAACATTCACCCGGCCGATGGCGTGCGCGCTTTCGAGGAAGCGTACGAGGCGATGTGCGAGGCGCTCGGCAAGCCCGCCGATGGCCAGGCGATCCCGTTTGACGTGAATAACGACGAGTTCATGGATGCCTATTTCGATGTGCTGCATAAGCGCCTCGAGGATGAGGGCACGGATTTTTGGTGGATCGATTGGCAGTCCGGCCCCTACTCGAGTGTGGAGGGCGTGGACCCGCTGTGGGTTCTCAACCACGAGCACTTCACGCGCAGCGCGCGCTCGGTTGAACGTCCGCTCACGTTCTCGCGTTTCGCAGGTCCCGGGTCCCACCGTTACCCCGTGGGTTTTTCGGGCGATGCGATCGTGACGTGGGAGTCGCTCGCGTTCCAGCCTGGCTTCACTGCGGCCGCGGCGAACATCGGCTACGGCTGGTGGAGCCACGACATCGGCGGGCACATGGAAGGTTTTCGCGATAACGAGCTCGCGACTCGCTGGGTGCAGTTCGGTGTGTTCTCGCCGATCAACCGCCTGCACTCGTCGAACTCTCCGTTCGCCGTGAAGGAGCCGTGGAACTTCCCGGCCCCGCACGGCGAGATTCAGGCGGCGCATCTGCGCCTTCGTCATCGCCTCGTGCCGTATCTGCACTCGATGAATTACCGCGCCCACCACGAGGGCCGCTCGATCGTCGAGCCCGTGTATTTCGAGGCGCCGCAATACCCCGCGTATCGCAACGACCAGGGATACCTGTTCGGTTCCGAGCTTCTCGTTGCGCCGATTACGCGCCCCGCCGCGAAGGGTGTGGGCCGCGGCAGCGTCGAGCCGATTCTGCCCGGCGGCATGTGGTTCGATCTGTTCACCGAGCAGCGCTACGGCACGCCCGATTCTGGTGCGTTCACGCAGGAAATGTTCCGCCCACTCGGCTCGATTCCCGTTCTCGTGCGCGCCGGCGGCATCCTCCCGCTCACGCCGGCAGGTGAGGTTCCCGAGAAAATCGAGGACAACCCCGAGGTGCTCGAGCTGATCGTTGCCGCGGGCGGCGATGGCGAGTTCACGCTTCACGAAGAGTGGAAGTCGGGCGACGACCTCGTGTGGAGCCACGTGCGCGTGGCCGTGCAGGCGTCGGAAAACACGCTCAGCATCACGATCCCCGCCGACACCCCCGAGGTGGCGCGCGAGGCGCTTGAGCAGCGCGAGTGGCGCGTGCGGCTGCTCGGGCATGACCCGGCTGCCTTTGGGGATCTGGAGGCGCAAAGCTCCGACGCCACCTTCGCCCCCGGCGCTGAAAAACTTGCTGATGAGCTCCGCATTCGCAAGCTCAGCCCGGCTGACCGGCCCGCGCCGCATGCCGCGACGATCACCGTCACCGGCCTCAAGGTCGGCGAGGAGGCAACGCTCACGAGCGCTGGATTCGGCACCGTTCTCGACGACACCGAGAAGGGCCGCGAGGTTCGCTACGCGCGCCTGCGTTCCCTCGTGAACGATGCCGAAATTGGCTTCACGCTCAAGCAGGCGATCGCCGGCGTGGCCGCGAAGCGCCCCGAATCGCTCATGCGTGAAATTTCGGCGTTCGGCAAGGCGCCGTCGGGCCATTTGCCGAAGACGTTCGACTACGAGCAGGCGAGCCCCGAGCTCATCGCGGCCGTCGCGGAAATCTGGGGCTAGCCCAGCGGTTCGCCCCGTTCCGGGAACATATCGAGCCCTCCCTTCGCGCCGCCACGAGGTGGTGCGGGGGAGGGCTCTTATGTGCCGTGAAACGAGTTTCGGCGAACCTGGTTACAGAGAACTCTGAAGGCCGTGGGCGCCATAAAGCTCGAGCAGCTCGGGGAGCACCACCGCGGGATCCGGGTCGGGACCCACGAGGCGGGAGCCTTCGGGGGTGAGCTTCGCGCGGAACCTCACCCTCGACGTGCCCCATCTGTAGTAAACGGGAACCCTGAGGCTCTCACCTTCGGACGTGTGCGCGATGAGGGTGCGAACGCGTGTGCCGATGAGCTGGCCCGGCTCCAAAGAGGTGATCTCGCTCCACGGGAGGAACTTTCCCGTGCCCGGTAACGAGCGCATGAGAATGCCTTCTCGTGTGGCCCACACCCCCTGCGTGGTGAAAAGCAGAAATCCGAAAACGAGAAACAGGATGAGGCCGCTAAAGACGACCGCTTGAACGGCGCGCTCTGCACCAGAAGTGTCGTGGGGGAAGAGGTTGGTCATCACGAGTGCGACCGCGATGAGCACGGCGAAAAACGCGCACGTTCCGCCGTAGATCCAGCGGTAGATAGCGCCGGGGCCGGACGAGAGGAGAACATCGCCGCGCTCTTTGGCAGGTGGGATGGGCCAGCGTGATGCCATGGGCGCGCTCCTTCGTGGTGGGAGGATTTGACTCAAGTATGGCAGGCGACCGGTGCGACGAGACGCTGTTGTAGGGGATCGGTGCACGAGCCCGGCTATGCCCCGAGCTGCCCCTGGCGATGCAGGTCAAGCAGTTGGGGCAGCACGACCGCGGGGTTCACGTCGGAGCCCACGTAGCGGGCGCCGTCGGGCGTGACTGTCGAGGAGAGAAAGTCTCGTTGCCCGTCCGTTCGATAGAAAATGGGCACCATGAGACTCGTGCCATCGACCATGCGTGCCGTGAGAGATCGCAACTCCACTCCATCGTGCATGCCGGGTTCGGAAGCGGCGATCGCAGCCCACGGGAGGAATTTCGTTCGGCCCGGAATGTAGCGCACGAGCACACCGCGCTGCGTAGCCCACACTCCAAAGCGCCTGCACCACACGAACCCCGCGAAAAAAGGAAGGCAAGGCCCGCCAGAAAGATCGCCCCGATGACGAGCTCCGCTTGCGTGGCTTTCCCAGGATCGAGAACGAGACACGTGGCAAACCCTCCGAAGAGAACCGCGGCAATCGCGGAGGGAAAGCTGTAAATGCAATGGAAAACGCCGCTTGGACCACTCGCAAGCAAAACCTCGCCGCGCTCATGCGCAGGCGGGACGGGCCAACGACGTGCCATGGGCGTTCTCCTTCGCGATCGGTGCAGCCTGGCAGTTGGCGCTGCCCTTACTGGACAACAGTCCCGATCCTAGTCGCCGAAAGACGAGCCAAGCCGTAACGGGGAGCCCATAACAAAATTCTTCAGATTCGTCGTTGCGTCAACCGTTTGACGTCTCTAACGTCACGAGTAAATCGATTGACCCACGGCAACGGCGCAAAGGAAGTGGCGGCAATGGTGCGTATGCGAGACATCGCCGAACAGCTCGGTGTATCAGTCTCGACGGTCTCGCTTGCCCTGAATCGCAAGGATCAGGGGAGAGTGAACCCAGAGCTCGCCGAGCGTATTCGCACAGCGGCCATGGACATGGGGTACACGCCCAACCTCCATGCGATCGGACTCAAGCTCAATAAGAGCCACGCGATTGCCCTCATCAGTTACACGAGCGCTGATGACCTCTTCCTTCCCGGCCTTGTGTTGGGCGCGCAATCAGCGGCGACGGAGGCCGGGTACATTCTCGTGACGATCCCCGTCCTCGAGGGGCCGAACGCCGAGCAGGACGCGATTCGCACGGCCCTTCAGCGCGATGTGGACGGCATCATCTTTGCCGCGGACTACTTTCGCAGACGGCAGATACCCGAGGTTCCGCACGGTGTGCCCTTTGTCTTCCTCGACTGTGTCAGTTCTGGACTCTCACCCGTCGTGACTGAGGTTATCGCCGACGAAGTTCAGGGTGCCTATGACGCGACAAAGCACCTCATCGATGCGGGCCACTCTCGCATTGGTTACATCGGAATCGACGAGGAGAAATACATCGCTCGGCATTTGCGTGAAGAGGGTTACCGCAAAGCGATGCAGGAGTTTTTCGGGGACGAGAGCTCAGCCGTCGTGATTAATGCGCTAGACCCTTCGATTTCTGCTGGCGAAAAGGCAGCTAAGGACCTTCTTAGTGGAAGTTCTGAGGAGCGCCCGACAGCCCTGTTCTGCTTCTCCGACCGAACAGCTTTTGGCGTCGCTCGCGCAGCCCAAGCCATCGGCCTTTCGATCCCGAATGATCTCAGCATCGTGGGATTCGACAACGTGCAATACACGTCCGAATTTTTTGAGCCGCGACTCACCACTGTTGAGCTTCCCCACCCTCACATGAGCGCCGAGGCAGTACGTCAGCTCGTGCAATTGATCGACAACGGACCGACGGACCCGTCTCGCATTAAAGTCCCCTGCCCTCTAATTTCTCGAAACTCCGTTTCCACCACTGCGGAATGAACCGCATCAAGTGAAAGGTAAGAAAATGAAAATCACGCGACGTCAGACTCTTGGCGCACTCGGCATCGCCGCCGCAGCGCCGATGATCGCCACTGGTCTCACCGCATGTGGATCGTCGGGCGAGGGTGACGGCAAGTCGCTCAAGATCCTCCAGTACGAGGACCCGACCTCGGCCCAGGGCCAAGGGTGGAAGAAGGCGCTCGAAATCTTCAAGGAGAAGCACCCTGACGTGGAGGTGAGCTTCGAGCAAACGAGCTTCGACGCCGTGCGCCAGAACGCAAAAATTACGCTCTCGGGCAATGACGTTCCCGATGTCATCGAGTTCAACAAGGGAAATGCCGACGGTGGCCAGCTCGCCATGCAAGGCCTGCTCACCAACCTCACTGACGAAGTCAGCACGCGCGGTTGGGACGACAAGGTCGGCCCCTCAATGCGTTCGTTCGCACTCTATGAGAACGGCATGGCTGGCTCGGGCGATTGGTACGGAATTCCGAACATCGGCGAGTACGTCACGCTGTTCTACAACGAGGATCTGCTCAAGGAGCACGGTGTAGAACCAGACTTCAGTGACCTCGATGCGCTCGAGGCCGGCATGGACACGCTCATGGCGGCTGGGGTCACCCCGATTGCAAGCTCGGCGGCGACGAGCCAAGGATTCAACCAAATGTGGGTGTGGTACTCGCTCGTGTCGGCAATAGCGACACGCGACGAAATCGATGACTTCATGTTTGTGAAGAATCCCGTGGACTTCACCTCTGGCCCGTGGGCAGAGGGCGCCAAGCGGTTCCAGTCGTGGATCGAGCGGGGGTACGTCGGCAAGGACATCGCGGGCCTCAACTTCGAGCAAGCGACGGTGAACTTCCTCAGCGGTAAGGCCGCGATGGTTGTGTGGAACCACGGCGTCTTCCACCGGGCAGTGAGTGAAGCAAACTTCAATTGGGGCTACACAACCTTCCCCGGAGCGAACCTCGTGATGGGCTCGTCGGGCCACCTGTGGGGCGTCCCAGAGCGCGCGAAGAACAAGGAGCTCGCGTACGAGTGGATCGACATCACGCTCTCGGACGAGGTGCAAAATGTCATCGGCGAGCTCGGCGGCCTGCCGATCGCAGGTGACCCCTCCGCAATCAGTGATGAACGCACACGCGAGTACACCGAGCGTTTCGTTGAGCTCATGGACGGTGATGTGCTGTCGTACTACCCCGATTACCCGGTGATTGGGTTCCTCGACTTCATCCAGGAACACATGCAGGCGATGTCGAACGGGAACGAGACCGCGGACGATTTCATCAAGGCTCTTCAGGACTTCTATGACGCGGGCGTTGGGAAGTGACCGCGATGAGCGCAATAAGCGTCGAGGGTCGTGCTCGACCTAGAGACCGGGATCGTCACAACGCTCGGCACAAGGAACGGTATTGGCCGTACTTGTTGCCGATGACAATCGGCTTTTCGGTCATCGTCTTAATCCCACTGTTCGGAAACCTCTTCATCAGTCTCTTTGACTGGCGAGGCGGAGCCGCGCAGATGAATTGGGTCGGGCTCGAGAACTACACCACCTTGTTCCAGGACGATGCCTTTTGGATGTCGTTCAAGAACTCGCTCTTGATGATCGTGGCGATCGTCGTCGTTCCCACACTTCTGGGTCTTCTCCTCGCCGCGATCCTCTTCAACCTCGTGGCCCCGCGATACGGAGCTCGCATCGCAAGCTTCTTGCGCGGATGCTACTACCTTCCGCAGATCCTCCCCATTGCCGTTGCCGGCTTTATTTGGAGCTGGGTGATGAATACGGATGCGGGTGCGGTGAACGCGGTCCTTCGCAGCGTGGGGATCTCCAATCCGCCGGATTGGCTCGGTGACCCGAAGGTCGCGATCGTCACGGTCATGCTCATGCTCGTGTGGTTGCAGCTCGGATACCCACTTGTCATCTTCATGGCGGCGCTCGGGCGAGTCGATCCGTCTCTCTATGAGGCGGCAGACCTTGACGGCGCTTCATGGTTTCAGCAACTTCGGAAAATCACCATCCCGGAGATCCGGCCCGAAATTTTCATCGTGACCCTGACGGCGACCGTCGCCGCTCTCAAGGTCTTCGCGCCCATCCTCATCCTGACCGGAGGCGGGCCCGAGGGATCGACGGTAGTGCCGAGTTACTACGCCTACCGCAACTTCTTCGAGCTCTCTCGTGTGGGATACGGCGCGACTATCGCCACGGTGATGGCGGCGGTGATCCTCGTGGTTGCACTCGTCATGCTGTGGGTTCAAAGCAGGAGCGAAGATGCGTGATTCGGTGACTAAAGACCCGTTGAGCGACGTCAAAATCCAGAAGCGGGAGCGAGGGACGCTGTGGGAGCGCGTGAGACCCGGATCCTTGCTCATGCTTATCGCGACATGCGCCGGCGCCCTGCTCGTTCTTTCGCCGTTCCTTTTGGTTGTGCTCAATGCTTTCAAGAGCCCGGCGGACTACTCCACGAGGGGCCCCTTGGTGCTGCCGGAAAAGTTTGATCTAGGGCCGCTTCAGAGTTACCTCGACATCATCGATTTTCCGAAAGCCCTCACGAATTCAATCGTGATCTCGGTCGTCGTTGCCGTTGTTGGTGTGTTGATTTCGGTGCTCGCTGCCTATGCGATCGGTATCGGCAGGATCAAAATGCGCACCGGTGTTCTCGCGGTTCTTCTCCTCGGGACCATGATTCCGCAAGAGGCGCTCATTTACCCGCTGTTCTACATCGCGCAAGCAACGGGCACTCTCAACACGATTTGGTCAGTCATCATCATCTTCATCGTGCTGCAGGGAGCATTCGGCACCTACCTGCTCGCAGGGGTGCTCGGAACGTTCCCGCGTGAGCTTCTCGAAGCCGCACGTGTTGATGGCGCGAGCCGCTGGAGGATTCTGTGGACGGTTGTCGTTCCGGTGATTCGCCCGACGCTTGCTGTCTTGATGGTGTTCTTCTTTATTTGGACATGGAACGAGTTTTATATCCCGGTTGTGCTTTTGAATAGCCAGGATGCACAAACGATTCCGATCGCGCTTGCGACACTTCGCGGTCAATACACGGTGGATATGACCGTCGTGAACGCCGGTTCGTTCCTCTCCCTGCTGCCCACCATCGTGTTCTTCCTTATTTTCCAGAAAACCTTGAGCAACGGCGTGACCGCCGGCGCTGTGAAGTAAAAGGAGCAAAAGTGCTGAATATTTTCGATCCCACACACATGAAGTCGGACGTTGTGACCCGCACCTTTAACGCGGAGAATCCTCGCGGTGAGAAGGGAAAGGCCGCGCAGGCCGCATCGCATCTCGGTGTTGCCCGCAAGGGATCGCCCTGCGTGGACCTCAAGCCGGGGGAGGAGCTCGTTCTCGTCGACGTTGAGGGTCCCGGTGTTGTGCGGCATATCTGGATCACCTGCAATGCAGTGACGAAAGCGAACCCCTTCGTCTACCGGAATCTCCTCGTGAAAATGTATTGGGATGGCGAGGAATCGCCTTCGGTCGTGGCGCCCCTCGGGGACTTCTTCTGCTGCGGCGGCGCGATCTCGAGCCGCGTCGAGTCTCTTCCGATCGTTGTGGCACCGAATTCGGGATTCAATTCGTTCATCTCGATGCCGTTCCGTTCGCATGCCCGGATCGTCATCGAAAGCCAACATCCGGACGTCATCGAAGGGGTCTTCTACCAGGTGGATTGCACGCTCGGCGATGAACTCGATGAATCATCAGGCTACTTCCACGCACAGTGGCGCCGAAGCAATGGCGACCTCGGCAAGGGCAACGATCACGTCGTTCTCGAGAACATTAAAGGCAGTGGCGTTTACCTGGGTTCCTTCTTCACCCTGACCTCGCTTGAGCGTTACTGGTGGGGCGAGGGCGAGCTCAAGTTCTTCATCGATGGAGACGATAAGTGGCCCACCCTCACGAGCACGGGCCTTGAAGATTATGTGGGTGGCTCCTGGGCATTCCAGGATGCTTTGCGGAAGGATCCAGAACCGATCCCTCAGACCTACTCGAGCCACTCATTCGGTTTCACGCGCGTCGACGTCAAGGACCGCTCAAAGTTCTCAAACTACGAGCACGGCATGCCGCCGCACTTCGATATGTACCGCTGGCACCTGCTTGATCCGATCTACTTCGCTGAGAATTTGCGGGTCACGCAGCAGATGATCGGCGACTGGGATAACGGACTTTTCGAGCGTAATGACGACATCGCGAGCGTTGCCTATTGGTACCTCGACCATCCGACGGATGTGAGCGGCACGGTGGGCTCTGCCGAGGATCGCCGGCCGCGCTAAACCTTTTCCGCTCACCGCTACCGTAGGGCCGCCGTAAAGGTATCCGTACGGGAAGGAACACCAAAGAGGTGCTGAGCCCGCTTGGGTTCGGCACCTCTTTCGCGCTGCCCGTGACACAATGGTTTCGCCCCGTTCACGCCCCTCGAGGAAGGAGCCCGTGAGCGCGACCCCCATTGACGCCACGTCTAATGTGAGCGGCGTTGCCGCGATGAGTCCGCCGGGTTCGCTCGTACGTGTACGCGATGAGACGTGGCTCGTAATCCCGATGGAGAGGACGTCGGATGGCGCGTTTTTCACGGTGCGGGGTGTGAGTGACTTCGTGGAGGGCATCGAGGCGCAATTTTACGAGAGCCTCGACCGGGTTGTCCCGGTGAATCCGCGTGAGGCGCGGCTTGTGGGTGATGCGTCTCCGCACTATCGAAAGACTCGCCTGTGGCTCGAGTAGACTTTGCGGAAAACACCTGTGCCGATCGCGCATCCGGGGCTCACGGTGGCGCCGCGGATACTCGCGGATGATTTGCCGTATCAGCGTGAGGCGGTTGAGCGGGCGCTGGACCCGGAGCGGCTGAGGCCGTGGCTCCTGATCGCGGATGCGGCTGGTCTCGGGAAGACTCTCGAGATCGGCATGATTTTGACGGAGCTTATGCGCCGCGGTCGGGGCCGGCGCGTGCTCATCGTGTGCCCGAAGCACGTACTTGAGCAGATGCAGCACGAGATGTGGGTGCGCTTTGCCCTTCCGTTTGTACGCCTTGATTCGCAGAGTAAGCAGGCGGTGAAGCAGAATCTTCCGGCAACCAGTAATTCTGTTTCATATTTCGAGAAGGTCGCCATCTCGATCGACACGCTTAAGCAAGAGCGTTTCGTTCACGACCTTCGCTCGCACACGTGGGATGCGGTTGTCATTGACGAGTTGAATGATGCTTTATGTGTATCTCCGACTGTGAACTGGAAGGACAGGCTCAAGTAAAATTTGCGTGAGGTAGCCAAGCTTTCATCCACAACGATGGCCAGGCTCAACAACGGCGACAACGTCACCACCGACGTGCTCCTGCGCATCTGCCAGGTCCTCAACTGTCAGATCGGCGAAATCGTCGAAGTTGTTCCTACTAGCGAATCGAAAGAACACAACGAATGAGCCAACTGGGATCTTTTATCTGGGGCACCGCCGACATTTTGCGAGGCCCCTACAAGGCAAGTCAGTACGGCAATGTCATCTTGCCCATGACAATTCTGCGCCGTCTTGACTGCGTCCTTGAAGAGCACCGAACTACCATCGAGCCACTGGTCGAGCGCTTCGGCAACAATCCTGAACTCCTGTCCGCACAGGTGCAGCGCGCCACCGGCCTGCCGTTCTACAACACCAGCCCTTGGACGCTCAAAACCCTCCTGGGAGATCCCAAGGGCATCGAAGCGAACCTGAAGCACTACGTCAACGGCTTCTCCGACAACATGGACGTTTTCGAACGCTTTAAGCTCGCTGACGAGATCGCCACCATGGCCGAGAAGAACATCCTGTACATCGTGGTAGAGCGCTTCTCCAAAATCGATCTGCACCCCAAGACGGTAACGAACGCTGAGATGGGCGACCTCTACGAGTACCTCATCCGCACGTTCAACGAGTCCTCTAACGAGGCTCCGGGTGAGCACTTCACTCCGCGTGATGCCATCCGGCTGCTCGTGGATCTTGTCTTTGCTGGTGACGACGAGGCGCTGAGCACTCCAGGCACCATCCGGTCGATCTACGATCCCACGGTCGGCACAGGGGGAATGCTCTCCATCGCTGAAGAACATCTGATCGGCAGCAGTGACAGGCCCGGCTTGAATCCACAAGCCCAGCTTCGGCTTTACGGGCAGGAATGGAACGATCACTCCTATGCGGTGTGCAAATCCGACCTGCTGATCAAAGGCTATGACTCCAGCAACATTCAGCTCGGCGACACGCTTGCCGACGACAAATTCGCTGGCCAGACCTTCGACTATTGCATGTCGAACCCACCGTATGGCGACGACTGGAAAGCCAGCCAATCGGCCGTCATGGAGGACCTGAAAGAGCTTGGCAGTTCCTCTCGTTTCTACGCTGGTGGCGATAAACCCAAACAGAATGTTCCCGCCGTCAGCGACGGGCAGATGCTCTTCCTTCAACACGTGGTGGGCAAACTGCGCCCCAAGGTCAAGGGCGGTGGCCGGGGCGGTATCGTCATGAACGGCTCACCGCTGTTCAATGGCGCTGCGGAGTCAGGACCGTCCAACATTCGCAAATGGCTGCTCGAACATGACCTGGTGGACGCCATTGTGGCCTTGCCAACCGACATGTTCTATAACACCGGCATCGCCACCTACATCTGGATCGTCGATAACAACAAGCCCGAAGAACGTAAGGGCAAGGTGCAACTGATTGACGGGACCGAGTTCTACGAAAAGATGCGAAAAAAGCTCGGCGACAAGGGGCGTGAAATTAGCGAGGCCAACCGCTCCACGATCGTTAAGCTCTACGACGCCTACGTTGACACTGAACACTGCAAGATCGTCCCCATCGAGGAGTTCGCCTACTGGCTCGTTACAGTGGAGCGCCCCCAACGCGACGAACACGGCGAGGTCATCACGAACACTCGTGGCAAGAAGCAACCAGACACGGCGCTGCGTGACACCGAACGCGTCCCTTTCACCTACGGTGGCAACACCATGGGTGGCGGCGGGCGGCAGGAAACCATCCAGGCATACTTCGATGCTGAGGTGAAGCCCTACGTGCCAGACGCATGGGTCGACGAGAAGAAGACAAAGATCGGCTACGAAATCCCCTTTACGAGGTTCTTCTACCGCTACCAACCGCCACGACCACTCGAAGATATCGACGCCGAGCTCCACCAGGTGACCTCGCAAATCCTGCAGTTGCTGAACGAGGTGACCGAATGATGGTCAATAGCCCGGCTCAGCGCTCACTTCCGCTCTTTGCTGTATTTGAAGAAACCGCCGTCAAGAACGATGGAATGGCGGAAACGAATCTTCTGTCCCTAAGCTACGGAAGAATCGTGCCGAAGAGTATTGATACCGTCGGCGGGCTACTGCCTGCCTCGTTTGAGAGCTATCAGATAGTTAATCCGGGCCAAATAGTGCTCAGACTCACCGACATGCAGAATGATCAAAAAAGCCTGCGATCTGGTCTTGTTCGAGAACGAGGCATCATTACTTCTGCGTACTGCGCCCTCCAGAGCAGAGGATGGGGCGAAGAATGGAACCGCTACTTTGACTACTTTTTTCACGCGCTGGACGTTTCAAAGCAACTCTATTCCCTAGGCGGAGGCGTACGTCAGTCCTTAAAGTATGCGGACATCAAGCATGTTCGAGTTTTGATTCCGTCGGAGAGCGCTCGGGATCAGATTGTTCGTTACCTCGATGTGGAGACGGCGAAGATCGACCACCTCATCGCCAAACAACGAGAGCTTCTCAAATTGCTCGATCTTCGCGACGAGGCACGCTGGAATGAGGCCTTCACGGGGTTCACGCCCTTGAAAACGTTGCCGTTGAAGCGTTTACTTGTCAAACAATATCGACCGGTGGTTGAAGGGGCCGGCGTCGTCACTGCTTTTCGTAATGGCGAGGTAACACTGCGCTCAAACCGTCGGGAAGAAGGGTTCACTTTCTCAGAGTCGGAAGCTGGATATCAAGGGGTAGTTGCGGGCGACTTGGTGTTCCACGGCCTGGACGGCTTTGCGGGTGCCGTCGGTATCTCTGATAGCGATGGTCAGTCGACACCCGTTTATCACATCTGTCGCCTCCGTAATGAAGATGACAATCTTCAATTCATTGCTTACTTGCTCCGATATCTGGGGAATAGTGGATTCTTGGCTACCCAAGCACCGAGCGTTCGCCAACGTGCCGTGGACTTCAGGAATTGGCAGACTTTTGGTCGGATTCCGCTTTCGCTGCCCGACGGGAAAGCACAGCAAAGGATTGTGTCTGAGCTAGATGAGAGCGCGGAAGCGCTTGCTCGCGCTAGGACCACAATTGAGCGGGCTTTGGGACTCTTGCAGGAGCGACGGTCAGCTTTGATTACGGCTGCTGTGACTGGGCAGATTGAGGTATAGGGAGACGAGCATGGGTGTTCAGCACGAGAAGAACTTCGAGACCGAGATTTGTGAGTACCTCGGTGCGAATGGTTGGTTGTACGAAGAGAATTTCACTGGATATGACCAGGAGCATGCACTGATTCCGGAGGATGCGTTTGCCTGGCTTCAGGGGACGCAACCTGAACAGTGGGCGCGGGTCATGCCGGATAACGGTTCGGCGGTGGAGACTGCTCTTGCACAGCGGTTGCTGCTGGATCGGCTCGTGAAGGAGCTTGACCAGCCGCTTGAGCATGGCGGCGGTCTGCTTGCCGTGTTGCGTGGTGGCTTCAGGAAGACTCCAGCGAAGTTCTTCATGTGTGCGTTTAAGCCTGCGACCTCGATGAACCCCGTGGCTCAGCAGCACTACCAGGCGAACCGGCTGCGGGTGGTGCGGCAGGTGCACCACTCCAAGAAGCGCCCGCAGGATTCGATCGATCTGGTGTTCTTCGTCAACGGCCTACCGGTGGCGACCGCCGAGCTCAAGACCGACAACACGCAGTCGATTGATGACGCGGTGCGTCAATACCGTCGAGATCGTCTGCCTCAAGGTGAACCGTTGCTGAAGTTCGGCTCCCGTGCGCTGGTGCACTTTGCGGTTTCCACTGATGAAATCCGGATGACCACGAAGCTAGATGGTGAGAACACGGTGTTCTTGCCGTTTAACCTCGGCAATGATGGCGGTGCCGGTAATCCGGTCAACCCGAATGGCGCTGCCACCTCGTACCTGTGGGAGCGGGTGCTCCAGCGTGATAACTGGCTGCAGATCCTGGAACGATTTGTGCACCTGCAGATTACCGAGAAGGTCGACCCAATCACTGGCGCTCGCTCGCGTAGCAAACAGATCATCTTCCCGCGCTTCCACCAGTGGGAGGCCGCCACTAGCTTGCTCGAGACCACGAGCGCTGAGGGACCAGGGAGTAAATACCTGATTCAGCACTCTGCAGGATCAGGAAAAACGAACTCGATCGCGTGGCTTGCTCACGGGCTCGCGAACCTCCACAACAGTGACAACTCGAAGACCTTTGATTCGGTCATCGTCGTGACTGACCGCACCGTTCTCGACGACCAGCTTCAGAAAGCCATCAAGGGAATCGAGGGCACGAAGGGAGTCGTCGGAACGATCAACGCTGACGAGGTACGTAAAGCGTCAGCTACCTCAAAATCCGACTTGTTAGCCAAGGAACTAAGCAGCGGAAAACTCATCATCATCGTCACGCTTCAGACGTTCCCGTTCGTGCTCGAGGCGCTTGCGCAGCAGGGTGGGCTTGCCGATCGCAAGTTCGCGGTGATCGCGGACGAGGCTCACTCGTCCCAGACCGGTACAAGTGCTCAGAAGTTGCGACAGGTTCTCTCACAAGCAGAGGTCGAAGCCCTCGAGGACGGTGGCGAAGTCAGTGTCGAGGACGTGCTTGCCGCTGAGATGGCAGCGCGGGCGACAGCCCAGAACATCTCGTTCTATGCCTTTACTGCGACCCCTAAGGGCAAGACACTGGAGATGTTCGGCCGTCCGGGTGCCGATGGTTTGCCACAGCCTTTCCACGTGTACACGATGCAGCAGGCCATCGAGGAGGGCTTTATCCTCGATGTTTTGCGTAACTACACGACTTATAAGACGGCTTTTCAGCTCGCCCAGAAAGCTGGTGGGGCTGTTGGCGCTCAAGATCTCGTTGATGAGGGCACCGCGAAAAGGGGCCTGATGCGGTGGGTGAGTCTGCATCCCACCAACATTGCTCAGAAAGTTCAGATCATCGTCGAGCATTTTCGTGAAAACGTTGCTGAGCTCCTCGATGGGCACGCTAAGGCGATGGTAGTGACCTCGAGCCGAGCAGCTGCACTGAAGTACAAGATGGCAATCGACGCCTACGTTGAAAAACACGCCTATCCGTTGGGAACCCTGGTGGCGTTCTCCGGAAGCTTGAGCGCTGAGCAGATTGATGATGCCGTGCCCGGCGTGCAGGAGCCGTATACAGAAGCGAACATGAACCCTGACCTGCGCGGGCGTGGGATTCCACAGGCGTTCGCGGGCGATCAGTTCCAGGTTTTGATCGTCGCCAACAAGTACCAGACGGGCTTTGATCAACCACTGCTGTGCGCGATGTACGTGGACAAACGCCTTGACGGGATCGAAGCAGTCCAGACGCTTTCCCGCCTAAACCGTACCCTGCCGTCCAAGGGTAAAGACACCACGTACATTCTTGACTTCGTCAACGACACGGACACGATCCTCGACGCATTCCTGCCGTACTACCGCACTGCCGAAATCGTCGAAACTACCGACCCAGATCTCGTGCATGACCTTGCGCGGAAGCTTGAAATTGCCGGGATTTATACGAAGGATGACGTGGATGCTTTCGCGCGGGCATTCGTCATCGAGAAGAAGCACGGTAAGCACACTGCACCGCTGAAGCAGGCCGCTGACCGGTTTAATGATCTCTACGTGGCCGCCTTGGCCGACGACTCAAAAGCCGAGACCGACGAGCTTGACCTCTTCCGCAAGGACGTTGGCTCATTCGTTCGCCTCTACGATTTCCTGTCTCAAGTTGTCGACTATCAGGACACCGACCTCGAGAAGGTTGCCCTGTTTCTCCGGCTGCTGCGACCGCGACTTACGGGCCGCAAGACTCCAGCAGAGCTGGACTTTAGCAACATCGAGCTCACCCACATCAAGCAGACGCGCAAGAGCGAAGGGGCTATTTCACTCGGGGGCGACGGTGAGAAGCTCAAACCGATGGGAGTTGGTGGTGGACGTTCGCGCGACCCGCACCTGGTGGCCTGGGAAGAAATCCTGAACAACATCAATTCCCTGTTTGAAGACGAAGACTTCGATCCTGGTTCAGTGGAGTCCTGGGTGCAGGGCGTCGTCACGATTCTCGTTCAGAATGAAGAAATCAAGGATCAGGTCAACGCAAACACCAAGGAGCAGTTTCGTGAGTCGCAGACGATCGAAACTGCCGTCACGAACGCGGTGCTCGATCACCAGGACTCTCAGCAAAGCATCATGGAGAAGTTCTTCGAAAGTGCTCATCGTAAGGGCCGGATCATTAAAGAGATCTCCGATCTTGTTTACTGGGAACTCCGACACCAGGCTGAGTACAATACACAGTCTGAAGACGACGGAGAGGACGGCGACCAGGAGTAACCATTACTGCGCGAGAAATTCCGACTGGTTCCCCCTTCTGCGGGCGCCAGCTGGGGTAGCGACGTGCCGGACACACGGCGGTTCAGCAGCCTAATTGCAAAACGATAGCGGCAGCCAAAAACCTTAGTTCATAGCCGGTATCGGTGCGGGTGCGTTCGCGATTGAACCGATCTGGAGGCACTATTGCCGAGGGCCTCGATAGTGTGATCGTTGTGCTGCCTTCGTAGGCCGAGCACCTGAGTGGAGGCGGACACAAGCCCCTGCATCGGAGTCTTCAACTGGACCAAAAACACTCCGCGAACGCTTCCTTCTGTATGTGGGGGCGACCCGAGCCCGCGAACGCCTCGTCGTCACCTGGACGAAACAGCGCAGCGCCTACCTGCCACGCTAACGCTAGCTGCCAAGCACGAAGCGGTGGCCGAGGCCGGGCTCGGTGAGGAAGTAGCGAGGGGCGGAGGAATCCTCCTCGAGTTTCTGGCGGATCTGCGACATGTAGACCCGCACGTAGCCGGCCTCGTTCGTGTATTCGGGGCCCCACACGTTCTCGAGCAGCTCGTCCTTGCGCACGAGCTGATTGGGGTGGCTCACGAGGTAGCTCACGATGCCCCACTCGTGCGGGGTGAGGCGCGCGGGCGTGCCGTTGACGGTTGCGGTTTTCGCGGCGAGGTCGATCGTGAGGCGCCCGTCGGTGGTGGTCACGACGGGGGAGGGGGAGCCCGACGTTCGCCGCCGGAGGTTGGCGCGCAAACGCGCAAGGAGCTCCCCGAGCGCGAAGGGTTTGGTCACGTAGTCGTCGGCGCCGCGATCGAGTGCCTCGATCTTCGTGTGGGTTTCGTGGCGGGCGGTCACGACGATGATCGGGACGTCTGACCAGCCGCGGATCCCGTCGATGACGTCGAGGCCGCTCATGTGCGGCAGGCCGAGGTCGAGGAGGACGGCCTCGATCGGGTTGTCGGCGGCCATGACGAGCGCCTGTTCCCCGGTCGTGGCCGTGAGCACCTGGTATTTGCGGGCCGTGAGGTTCACGGTCATGGCCCTGGCCAGTGCCGGATCGTCCTCGACGATGAGAATCATGACGCGCTCCCAACGGTGGTGGTCTCGTGTGTGGGGGTGGGCGCACTGTCGGCGGTGGCTGGGGTGATGGTGAGCGGCAGTGACAGCACCATTGTGAGCCCACCTCCTGGAGTGTCGTCGGCGGTGAGCGTGCCGCCCACGCCTTCCGCGAGCCCGCGCGCGACCGCGGCGCCGAGGCCGAGCCCGTGGCTGTTCGTCGTGTCACCGAACCGCGTGAAGGGCGTGAACAGGCGCGCCTTGCTCTCCTCGGTGAGGCCGGGTCCGTAATCGATCACGCGAATGAGGATACGCTCGCCGTCCTGTGTCGCGTCGATCGTGACTCCCGCGTCGGTGTGTTTGGCCGCGTTGCTGATGAGGTTCTCGAGCACGCGCCCCATGAGCGCCGCATCCGTCGTGATCGCCGGCAGTTCGCGCGGAACACGCACTTCGAGCGAAGGCGGCACGAGGGAGGGGTCCATGTGGTGGAGGGTTTGGGCAACCAGCTCGACGGGTCCGACGGTGACTGCCTTAACCTCGAGCTTATTCGTGTGGATGCGCGACATATCCAGGAGGTCCGCGACGATCCGATCCAGCCTGTCCGAGGACGATTCGATCGTGCGCAAAAGCTCCACCTGGGCGTCGCGGGGAAGATCAACGTCGTCGAGGAGGAGACCGGACACGGCCGTTTTGATCGTCGCGAGTGGGGTGCGCAGGTCGTGCGAGACGGCCGTCAAAAGCGCCGTGCGAACGGAGTTCGCGGCCTCGAGCTGCCGGGCCTGCGTGCGGGCCCGGTTGAGCTGCGCGTGGGTCATGAGGCTCACGAGCCGGCCCGAATAGGCCTCGAGAAGCTGCTGCTCGCTCGACGTGAGCGGGCGGCCAACGAGGGCGAGAACATGCTGGTCGTCGAGCGAAAAGGCTTCGTCGGCGAGCGTGACCGATTCGATCGGGATGCCTACTTTGTACTCGGGCACGAGTGCCGTGCCCTCGACGGTGGCGAGGGCGACGCCATCCTGGCCGAACGTCGTGGCGATCTGTTCGAGGATCTCCTGGATCCCGATGCCGTCGCGGATCACGGAGCGGGCAAGCTCCGTCATGAGCTGCGCGTGCCGGCGCGCCTCCTGGGACTCGCGCTGGCGGCGCACAGCGCCATCGACAACCTGGGCGACGAGGACCGCGACGAGCACGAACACGATGAGCAGGAAGATGTTCTTCGGTTCAGTGATGGACAGCGTGTGCGTGGGCGCGGTGAAAAACCAGTTGAGCAAGAGCGCGCCACCGATGGCGGTCGCGAGAGCCGGCCACAGACCACCCACGAGAGCGACGACGACGGACGCGAGCACGAAGCTCATAATCGCCGTGGACAGGTGCGCCGTGGGTTCGCCGAGCGCGAGGTTCGCGAGGGTGACGACGATTGTGAGAATGGCCGCGAGTGCCCAGCCCGTCGCGAGCCGCGCGGGGGAGAGGCTCGTGGGCGGCGCGGGAGCCGACCAGTGCGTGGCGGGCGGGTCCACGGCGACGATGTGCACGTCGATGTCGCCGGCACCGTCGATAATCGCGGCGCTCGTGGACCGCATGAGCAGCCGCTGCACGAAGCCCTGACGTGAAGCACCCACGACGAGCTGGCTCGCGTTCACGGTCGTGGCGAAATCGAGGAGCGTTTGCGGTACGTCATCGCCCGAAAGTACGTGCCACGAACCTCCGAGAGATTCGGTAAGGGAGCGCGCCTCACTCATCTGCTCGGGCGACATGCGCGGCGGGCCATCCGCCGCGAGGACGTGAACGACGAGGAGCTCGCGACCAGCGATTCGCCCGGCGATGCGGCGGCCACGGCGAATGAGCGCCGCAGTCTTCGGGCCACCGCCAACGGCCACGAGGATCCTCTCGCGCGCCGCCCACGGCTCCTTGATGCCCTCCTCGCTGCGGTACTTCTCGAGACCATCGTCGACCTGATCGGCGAGCCACAAAAGCGCGAGCTCGCGAAGCGCCGTGAGGTTCCCCTTGCGGAAGAACTTACTGAGCGCCGCATCCACGGTCGCCGGCCCGTACACCTGCCCCTGCCGCAGCCGCACGCGCAGCGCATCGGGGCTCAAGTCAATCAGCTCGACCTCCTCCGCTTCACGCAAGACCGGATCGGGAATCGTCTCGTTTTGCACGTGGCCCGTAATGCTCGTGACCACGTCGTTGAGGGACTCAAGGTGCTGAATGTTCACGGTCGAGATGACATTGATGCCCGCATCGAGCACACGGTGAACATCCTGCCAACGCTTCGCCGTCGTATCCTCACCGTGCACGGTATGGGCAAGCTCGTCCACGAGAACGACGTCGGGCTTACGCTCGATAATCGCCGGAACATCAAGCTCGTCATACATCGAACCGCGATAGCTCACCCGCCGAGGCGGAATCACCGGCAGCCCCTCAAGCCTCGCGGCGGTCCC
Organism: Dermabacter sp. HMSC06F07; assembly: GCF_001807345.1. NCBI lineage: Bacteria > Bacillati > Actinomycetota > Actinomycetes > Micrococcales > Dermabacteraceae > Dermabacter > Dermabacter sp. HMSC06F07. The sequence continues at coordinate 16,506 of NZ_KV788587.1, read as the reverse complement.
CGAACGCCCGTGGGTTTCAACGACACCCACGACGACGTCCTCGCCGCCCTTCAGGCGGTCATGGGCCTCCTCGAGCATCGCGCAGGTCTTACCTACGCCGGGGGCAGCCCCCAGATACACCTTGAGTACACCGCGCACCGTGTTCATGTCAGTCCTTCGCCGCAAGCAGGGCGAGGTTCAGCTCATTGACGTTGACGACCTCTTCACCTGCAAAGCCGAGGGTTCGACCCTGGGTGTGCTGCGCGACCAGCTGCGCAACAGCCGACCGCGAAAGCCCCGAGTTCTTCGCCACTCGTTCGATCTGGATGCGAGCATACTCCGGGCTGATGTGCGGATCGAGGCCAGAGCTGCTCGCGGTCACCGCATCAGCGGGGACAACAGCCTCATCCACGCCGTTCTCGCGGGCGATAAGGGCGCGCTGCTCAGCGACCTGAGCGGTGATCTCCTCACCGACGGGGCTCAAGTTCGAGCCGCCCGAAGCCAAACCGTCGTAGTTGCCCGCCGACATCCGGGGGTGGAACAGAGCGGGATCCTTCGACGTGTCCTGAGCGATCAGAGACGACCCGACGGTGCGGCCATCGAGGGTCATCATGGAACCGTCGGCATTGTGAGCGAACGCCCGGCCCGCGACCCACACGGCCGCCGGATAAAACAGGCCAAGCACAACGAGAAGGGCAAGAAGAACGCGCGTGGAACGCCACACGGCGGAGACGATGCCCGAGAGTGTCGAGTTCATGAGTTTTCCAATCGAGAGAAAAACGACAGTGGTGGTGTGGCCGAGCCGGAGAGGTCACCGGGAGCGTTGCCCTCGCGGCTCGGCCACGAATTTAGAGACCCGGAATGAGGCTTACGACGATGTCGATGAGCTTGATCCCGATGAACGGAACGATGAATCCGCCCAGGCCATAAATGAGCAGGTTGCGGCCGAGAAGCTGATTCGCTGAACCCGGTCGATACTTCACGCCCTTGAGCGCGAGAGGAATGAGCGCAACGATGATGAGCGCGTTGAAGATGACAGCCGAGAGGATCGCCGACTCGGGTGACGAAAGGCGCATGACGTTGAGCGCGTCGAGACCCGGGAAAACACTCACGAACATCGCGGGGACGATCGCGAAGTACTTCGCCACGTCGTTCGCAATCGAGAAGGTCGTGAGAGCACCGCGCGTGATAAGAAGCTGCTTGCCGATCTCGACAATCTCGATGAGCTTCGTCGGATCCGAATCGAGATCGACCATGTTGCTCGCTTCCTTCGCGGCCTGCGTGCCCGTATTCATGGCCACGCCGACGTCGGCCTGCGCAAGCGCCGGGGCGTCATTGGTGCCGTCACCGGTCATCGCGACCATGTTCCCGCCGCGCTGCTCACTGCGAATGAGCGCGAGCTTATCCTCGGGCTTCGCCCCCGCGAGATAGTCATCAACTCCGGCTTCCTTCGCGATCGCGCGAGCGGTCAGCTCGTTGTCACCGGTGATCATGACGGTGCGGATGCCCATCTTGCGAAGGTGCGCGAATCGCTCCGTCATGCCTTCCTTGATGACGTCCTTGAGGTGGAGGCTGCCGAGCACGCGGCGGGCCCCGGCCTTCTCTTCGGCCACGACGAGGGCCGTGCCACCGTCGGAAGAAATCTCCCGCACAGTGTCGTTGACATCCTCCGTGACGGTTCCGCCCTTCGCGGTGACCCACTTGAGGATCTCGGAAGCCGCGCCCTTGACGATGCAGTGCTCGGGAGTGCGCTGCACGCCGCTCATGCGCGTTTCCGCGCTGAACGGAATGAACTCAGCGTTTCGATATTCGCTTTCGGGAATCGGGCCAACGCCCATGGTCGTCGTCGCGAACTCCACGATCGAGCGACCCTCGGGGGTCTCGTCCGCGAGAGAGGACAGTAGTGCGCCGTAGGCGATCTCGTCCTCGCTCACGCCCTGGGCGGGAATGAACGCGCTCGCCTGGCGATCACCCACCGTGATCGTGCCGGTCTTGTCCAACAGCAGAGTCGTTACGTCGCCAGCGGCCTCGACCGCGCGGCCCGACGTCGCCATGATGTTGCGGCGCATGAGCCTATCCATGCCGGCGATGCCGATCGCCGAAAGGAGCGCGCCGATCGTCGTGGGGATAAGGCACACGAGCAGGGCGATGAGAACCTCGATCGGCTGCTTCGCGCCCGCGTAATCGGCCATGGGGACGAGCGTCGCGACGACGAACAGGAAGATGAGCGTGAGCACCGAAAGGAACGCCGAAAGAGCGATCTCGTTCGGGGTCTTCTGCCGCTGCGCGCCCTCGACGAGGTCGATCATGCGGTCCACGAACGTGTTGCCCGGCTCCGAGGTGATGCGCACCTCGATCTCGTCCGAAAGGACGCGCGTGCCGCCCGTGACTGCTGAACGGTCGCCGCCGCTTTCGCGGATCACGGGAGCGGATTCGCCCGTAATCGCAGACTCATCGACCGTCGCGGCGCCCTTGACGACGTCGCCATCGCCCGGGATCGTCTCGCCCGCACACACCACGACGATGTCGCCGGGGCGAAGATCCGCGGCGGGCACCTCATCGATGCTTCCATCCTCGCGGCGCACGCGGCCCACGGCCGCTGTCTTCGCGGAACGGAGCGCATCGGCCTGCGCCTTACCTCGACCCTCGGCCACAGCCTCGGCGAGGTTCGCGAACACGACCGTGAGGAACAGCCAGATCGCGAGCGAGAACACGAACACGCTCGGCTTGAAAAAGCCCACGATGATCGTGATGAGCGCGCCCATCTCGACGATAAACATGACGGGCGTGCGCACCATGTGCGCGGGGTTCAACTTGCGCAGCGCCTGCGGGAGCGCCTTGGCAAGAGCGCGCGGCGTGAAGCCTGATCCGGAATTCGCGGTCTTCTCCTCGTGAGGCTGCGAAGAAACGCGGTCGGTCACCTGTACCTGAGTCATTTCATGAGTCCTTCAGCAAGTGGTCCAAGAGCGAGCGTCGGAAGGAAGGACAGGCCGGTCACGATGAGCGCGATGCCGGCCATGACGCCTGCAAAGAGAGGTGTGTGAGTGCGCAGGGTGCCGCGGTTAGTTGCGACAACCTCCTTGGCGGCGAGCTTGCCCGCGAGCGCCACCACGAACAGCATCGGCAGGAAGCGGCCAAGCAGCATGGCGAGGCCGAGCGCCACGTTGAAGAACGGCGTGTTCGCATTGAGGCCCGCGAAGGCAGAACCGTTGTTGTTGGACGCCGACGTGAACGCGTACAGCACCTCGCTGAAACCGTGGGGACCGCCGTTGGCGAGCGACGCCGCCGTTGACGGCAGGGCGATGGCGACTGCCGAACCCACGAGCACGAGCACGGGCACGACGAGGATGTACAGGCTCAGAAGCTTGACCTCGGTCGGGCCGATACGTTTGCCCATGTAGACCGGCGTGCGGCCCACCATGAGCCCGCTGATGAACACGCTCATGATCGCGATGACGAGCATGCCGTACAGGCCGGAACCGACGCCGCCCGGCGCGATTTCACCGAGAAGCATGTTGAAGATCAACACGCCACCGGAGATCGGCTCGTAGGAAGAGTGCATCGAGTCCACGGCGCCCGTTGAGGTGAGCGTCGTCGCGGTCGCAAATAAGCTCGAACCGACGATCCCGAAGCGCGCCTCCTTGCCTTCCATCGCGGCGAGGTGATCGCCCGCGAAGTGAAGCTGGAGGGCGGTCGTGGCGGCGAGCGAACCGATCGCGAGAACAGCCATCGCGCCGAGAACAGCCCAGCCCTGACGCTTGTCGCCCACCATGATTCCGTAGGTACGGGGGAGGGCGAACGGGATGAGCAGGATCAGGAAGATCTCGATGAGGTTCGTGAGGCCGTTCGGATTCTCGAACGGGTGCGCGGAGTTCGCGTTGAAGAAACCGCCACCGTTCGTGCCGAGCTCCTTGATCGCTTCCTGGCTCGCGACGGGCCCGCCGGGAATGATCTGTGTTCCACCGGTGAGGGTGTGCACGTGCTGGGCGGCATTGAAGTTCTGGATAGCGCCGCCGGCGATCAGGAGGATCGCGCCGATGAACGCGATCGGCAAAAGGATGCGGAAGTTACAGCGCACGAGGTCAACCCAGAAGTTGCCGAGCTTATCCGTGCCGTGGCGGGCAATACCGCGGATGATCACGATAGCCACGCAGATTCCGACGGCGGCCGAAATGAAGTTCTGGAACGACATGCCCAGCATCTGGGTGAGATGGGACATCGTCGTTTCACCGCCGTACGACTGCCAGTTCGTGTTGGTCACGAACGAGGTTGCCGTGTTCCACGCCTGCGTCTCTTCGACGGGGCCGAGGCCGTGTGCCATGGGCAGCCACTGCTGAACACGCTGCAGGATGTAGAGGCCGAGCACACTCAGGAGAGAGACGGCGAGAATGTTGCGAAGGTAAATTCGCCACGAGTGCTCGCGGTCGGTTCGGATCCCCGCGAAGCGGTACACGAGCCGCTCCGGCCACAGGTGGCGCTCAGAGGTAAAGGTGCGCGCCATGTACGCGCCGAGCGGTCGATGCACCGCGACGAGTGCCGCGATGAGAACGAGGATTTGAACGAACGCCATGACTACCCGAACCTTTCCGGTCGAATGAGTGCATAGGTCACGTACACGATTGCGGCTGCGCAGATGAGCAGCCAGGCGATATCGAGGATGGTCACAGCAGGCTCACCGCCGATGCGAGGCCCAGGCATCCTCCGAAGAACACGGTCGTCAATACGACAAACACAATGTCGAGCACGGTATGGCTCCTGAATGGTGCTGCCGGAAACCCTCCGGCGTGGCGGATCCGCAACCGGGGTACCCGGTGTGCGAAGTCGCTCGGTTGAGCGGCACTGCTATCGAACGTCGAGGTCGCCCAGGCCCGAATGAAAACTGACGCGTTCTTGACGCGGCGCCGATTTTTCCTGACACATTCTTGACACCGCCTGGTCAGGGCTCACATTTTTGACCTGTTTCTCGCCGTGCGCATGCGTGAGGTGCGCCCCGCGAACGTGGAGGCGGGGCGCGGGCCCGCTATGCTGTTGTAGTTCGAGTAACAGGGGCCTTTAGCTCAGTTGGCAGAGCATCGGACTTTTAATCCGCGGGTCGCGGGTTCGATCCCCGCAGGGCCCACTCGACATGTGAACGGGCGGCTTGGTCATCATGACCGGGCCGCCCGTTTTCTGTGCCCGCCAGGTCGTGGTCGCCCGTTTTGAGCCGTCGTCCGCGCCCCGCTCTTCCTGTCTCTGTTTATGAAGAATCTGTCTCATCCCGGCCCTGCCGCTGCTTGGGTTGGCTGGTTTCTTCATAAAGAGCAACCGGGCCGGGGCTGCTGCTGCCTTCTCCCGCCGCCAGTCGCCGCCCCGCCGCCGACCTTTGTCGGCCGTCGCTTTGTCCTGCCCTTTTCGTCTCTGTTTATGAAGAATCTGTCTCATCCCGGCCCTGCCGCTGCTTGGGTTGGCTGGTTTCTTCATAAAGAGCAACCGGGCCGGGGCTGCTGCTGCCTTCTCCCGCCGCCAGTCGCCGCCCCGCCGGAGGGGGAGCACCGAATCGTGCGAGAGTACGGAACAGTTCAAGCTCGGCGTGACTGCTCCGCGTATTCCTCGAGCGCCTCGGGTACATCGCTGGCGTGACGGGCGACGTGAGGTCACGCTGCGGGGAATCTCTCATCTTTCGGGTAGGCGCTCAACCGGAGGCACAGCCAGGGATCTGCTCATCATGCCCCCCTTACGGTCACTTTCTTCGAAAAGTGATCGTAAGACCAGCCGCCGTCGTCACTTTCTGTGGACGCGGTGAGGGTCGGAACATTCGCGAAAGAGGTTGCACCCCGCGAAGTATTTTTTTATTGTTACCTAGACCACACGTGCTGACGACTGAGAGGGAACCTCAATGATTAATTACGACGACCTCCGCGACAACGACGACTTCATGCGCGTGCTCTCTGCGATACGAGAGAACTGCATCGCCACCGAATACGAAATCGCTGAAATAGCGGACATGGACTTTGACGTCGTCTGCGAGCACCATCGGCTCGCGCAAGCGATCGTTGCCGAGGAAATCGATCACGGCATCGTCCACGACCCGTACGGCGCGAGTGTCGCCCAGGGGTTCATGGCCTGGCTGCGCACCGAGTACCCACAGGGAGCATGGGCCCAGAAGGAGGAGTAGCGCGCGCTGACGCGGCCCACGCGCGGGCGGGTGTACCTTTATCACTGCAGTCAGCAACTGCCGCTGGCATCCCCTTGCCTACCTGCCCGTTCGACCCACGTAAAGGAGCCCTGCCGTGCCACTCGTTGATTCCTTCCTCGTGAGGGACGGTCGCGCGGTGGCTCCGAGCGCACACCGGGATCGCATGCGTGTGGCGGCGGGCGAGCTGTGGGGTGCCGAGGTGGACCCGCGCGTGATCGACGACGCCGTCACGGCGCTCTACGAAAAGGCCGCGCACGTACTCGGGGGAGCGGCAGGCCTGTTCTTCCCAAAACTTACCCTCGAGCAGGTTGGCGGCGAGCTCAGCTACACCTTTGATCCGCGTTCCATCGCGGAGGAGCGCCTGGAGACCACCGCGCACCTCATTGCCTACCCCGGCAACGACGAACGCACCCACCCGCGCCTCAAAGGGCCCGATTTCGCGTGGCAAGAGCGGGTTCGCGCCTGGGCCGTGGGCAACGGCGCGAGCGATGCCCTCCTTCGCACACGCTCAGCGGGAGTGAGCAGCTCGGGCACCTCCGACGGCACCTCGCACCCTCGCGCCCCTCAAATCCACTACAGCGAAACCGCATACGGGAGCGTCGTCCTGTGGACGAACGGCGTGCTCGTCACGAGCATCGATACCGACCGCCTGCCGAGCGTCACCGAACGCCTGATCGTGAAGATCGCGTGCGAGCGCGGCCACGAAACCCTCGCGGCGCCCCTCACCAAGCAGCGCCTTCTCGAGGCCGACGCCGTATGGCTGCTCAGTTCTCTGCACGGGGTGCGCGAGGCAACCGTCGGACTCACGGACCTGCCCGCCCCGCACATTGCCGACACCTACGCCCCTCCCCGCGGCCCCTTCGCTCCCGCTGCGCGGGACTTCCAGGCCGCGCTGTGGGAGCGCGCCGAACCGATCGGGGAGCTTGCCGCATGAGCGTGCTGATCATCGACAACCACGACTCGTTCACGTTCAACATCGCGCACCTCGTCGCCGAAGCCTCGGGCGAGATGCCGCAGGTGGTGCTCGCGAGCGGGCCACGCCCGAGCCTCAATGGCGTGAGCCACGTGATCATAGGCCCGGGCCCCGGCACACCCCACAACCCCGGTGACCTCGGCTGCTCCCCAGACGTCTATCGAGAAGCACTCGAACGGGGCATCCCCGTGCTTGGTATTTGCCTTGGCCTGCAGCTCATGGCCGTTGCCCACGGCGGGCGCGTGGACCGTGCGCCCACCCCCATGCACGGCCTCGAGGATGAAGTGCGCTTCACGGGCGCTGCCGCAAGCGACCCGGTGTTCGCCAACCTTCCGCGCGAGCTGCGCATCGTGCGCTACCACTCTCTCGCGATCGACGATTGCCCGCCTGAACTGGAAGTTCTCGGTACCACCGCCGACGGCGTCATCCAAGCAGCGCGCCTGCGCGGGCACGATGCGTGGGGCGTGCAATTCCACCCCGAATCCATTCGCACGGAAGGCGGCCTCGACCTCATGCGCGCCTTTCTCGCCGTCGGCGGCGGGGCCGCACCATGTCCTCGCCCCACGGCCGCGCAGTGTGAAAACAGTGCAGGGGCGGGCTCGGCCCGGCCCTCGGCGGTGGGGTCCGACGTTGGCGCGGCGAGCGTCGGCCCAGAGTTTTCAGCGCCGACGCTCGCCTCCGCACCCGATTCAGCGCCCGCGACCCACACGTTGCTGCTCGGCAGCGAGGTGACGTTGACGAATGTTTTCACAGAGGCTGAAGCGCTTTACCGCAACCTTTTTTCAGCGCACGAACGGGCGGTGTGGCTCGACTCGGCAAGCGAGGATCACCGTTCGCGCTTCTCGATCATGGGCGCGTGCGATGGCCCAGGGGCGCACCTTTTCGAGTATCGAGTTCCGGAGGACGAACGCGTCGAGGGCGTTCCCGCAAAGGACGGGTTCTTCAGCGCGATGCGGATGAGGCTGAACGCGGTGCGGCTCGATGAAGAGGGGCGGCGCGCGTCGCAGACCCTTGGCGGCTTCGCCCTCGGATACGTGGGCTACCTCGGCTACGGGCTCGGTGCCGAAACCCTCGGGCTCGAGCGAGAGTCTCGCGAGGACATGGAACCCGATGCTCACCTGGTGTTTCTCACGCGCGCACTCGTGATCGACCACGATCGCGGCACGGCGCGGACCGTGGCGCTCGCGGACCTCGACGGCGGCGCGGATCATCCCGGAACGGTGGGGGAACAGCATTCGTGGATCGTTGAAACGACTCGGAACCTGGTCAGCGTGCTCACGGGGGCAAGAGAAGCACACGGGGAAGATCAGGGCGGTGAGGCGGAAGCTGGCGTCGGACCCTCACCCGCGCCCACCTACCGGCACACCGCGGCGGAATACGCGAAATTGATTGACCGTTGCCAGGAACTCATTAACGAAGGCGAAAGCTACGAGCTGTGCCTCACGAATGAGGCGCAGGTGCCGGGGGAGTACGACCCGCTTGACGTATACGCGCAGCTGCGCAGCGTGGCGCGAGTTCCCTACGGGGCGTTTCTTCAGTGTGGAAAGTGGAGCGTCGCGAGCGCATCGCCCGAGAGGTTTCTCGAGGTGAGCGCCGCAGGTGAGGTTGAATCGCGCCCGATCAAGGGAACGGCGCCGCGCTCCGCGGATCCGGCGGAGGACGCGAGGCTGCGCGCCGAGCTCGCCGCAAGCCGCAAAGACCGAGCCGAAAACCTCATGATCGTCGACCTCGTGCGGCACGACCTCTCGCGCGTATGCGAGGCTGGCAGCGTGAAGGTGCCCCACATCTACCAGGTGGAATCCTTCCCCACGGTGCACCAGATGATCTCCACCATCACCGGTCGGCTCGCGCCCGGCCGCACCGCCCTCGACGCCATCGAGGCAGCATTCCCCGGCGGCTCGATGACAGGCGCGCCGAAACTTCGCACGGTGCAGCTTCTTCGCGACTTGGAGGGAGGGTCGCGTGGCGTCTACTCCGGCGCGATCGGGTGGATCTCGCCGAACGGGGCGGCGTCTCTCAGCATCGTGATCCGCACGGCGGTGCTCGATGAGGCCGGCGCTCGCTTCGGCGTTGGCGGTGCGATCACGAGGCTCAGCGATGTCGAGGCTGAGATCCAGGAAACATTCACGAAGGCCCGCACGGTGCGGGCTGCCCTCGGCTGAGCGCTGCGACCTATCGGCTGAGCGCTGCGACCTGGGAGACGGGGCTTCGGGCGCGCCGGTTGAGGTGTTGCGGGTGGGGGCTGCGCCGCGGTCCAAGGTTCTTCCGTCGCGGTCTAAGGCTGTGTCGGTGTCTCGCGTCGCGATCTGAAGCTTTTCCGCCTCGACCTGAAGCTTTTCCGTCGCGGATGATGAAGAAAGTGCGGGGTTGCTGGCTTGGGTGGGGGTGGTGTGGCCAGTTTCTTTATGGAGAGTGACGGCAATGGGGGCGAGCCGAGGGAAGAGGGCCGGCGGGAATGGGGGCGAGTTGAGGAGGAGGGGCGGCGGGGAGAAGGGCTGCGGGGATCGGGCGAGCTGCGGCAATGGAGGCGAGCAGCGGGTAAAGGCGAGTGAGGGAAATAGATGGGCCCGCGACGAAGGAAAGGCGCGGCCGAAGCCACGCCTTTCCAATTGCTCACTGCAGCGGTGCTGTGCGATGCAGTGGTGCTGTGCAGTGGTGCGGTGCAGCGGTGCTGCTATGTTCAGCGGTGATGCAGTGTGCAGCGCTTAGGCCGCAGCCGACCCCTTAGCGGTAGCCGACGAAGCAGCGTTGCCGGCGGTGGCGACTTCCTCGTCGTCATCGGCGCTGACCTTGCCGCCCGAGAGGCGATCCACGATCGCCGCGATCGCACCGTCGCCCGTGACGTTCGTGGCGGTGCCGAACGAGTCGAGCGCCACGTAGAGGGCCACCATGAGGCCCACCTGCGATTCATTGAACGCGAGCTGCTCCGCGAGAAGCGCCGAAGCCGTCACGATCGCGCCGCCGGGCACGCCGGGAGCGGCGATCATCGACACGCCGAGCATTGCCACGAAGCCGAGTAGGCTCGCGAAACTGTAGTCGCCGTGGGTGGTCCACAGGATCGCGAAGGCGAACAGGGTGATCTTCACGGTCGAGCCGGCGAGGTGGATCGTGGCGCACAGCGGAATCACGAAGTTTGCCACGGGCTTCGACACGCCGGCATCCTCAGCGCAGCGAGTCGTCACGGGAATCGTCGCGGCACTCGAGCTTGTGCCAAGCGCGGTGGCGTAGGCGGGAAGCATCTTGCCGAGCATGACTAACGGGTTCCTGCCCTTGGCAACACCGGCCGCAGTGAATTGAAGAACGAGCATGATCGCCGTGAGCACGAAGGCGAGCACCACGATCGGGAGCATCTTCATGATGATGTCCCACACTTCTTTCTTCGCCGTCATGTTTTCGAAAATGGCGAAAATGTAGAGCGGCAGAAGTGGCACGATGATCTTCGAAATCGTGGTGTTCACGATCTTGCGCAGCTCGAGGAAACCCTCGTGAATGGTGGTGGCGCGCACAGCCACGATGCCAAGGCCGATCACGAAGCTCGTAATGAGTGCCGTCATCACGCCAAAGATGGGATCCATGGCGATCTCGAAGAATGGCTCGAAGCTCGTTTCTGGCTCGCTTACCCCGCCGAGTTTCGTGCTCTCCCCGAGGAGCGTGGGGAAGGTGAGGTAGCCGGCGGCGATTGCGTAGGTGCCAGCGACGAGCGTCGAGGCGTACGCGAGCGCGGCGGTCACGCCGAGCCACTTGCCGGCGCCTTTACCGAATTCGGAAATGGCGGGCGTAATCAGGCCGATGATGATGAGCGGAATGATGAAGCTCAGGAAGTTACCGAAAAGCTTCGAAAACGTTGCCGTCCCCCGCGACAGCCAATCCGGCGCAACAAGTCCCACGAGAATGCCAAGCACAATCGCGATGACAATCTTCGTCAGCAGTGAATTCAGGATCTTTTTCATCAAGACTCCATTGTCAGCGTTAGGCGCGCGGTTCCGCGGCCTCCAAGCACTATAGGCCTCTGCGGGACTTTTCGCACACTCGCGGTGTTTCGCGGGGGTTAAAATCCGGCGGGCACATCGGCGTAGGTATATCCGACGGTTGCCGCGTTCACAGCGCCGCTCGATAGTTCCGCCGTAGCCCGCTCCAGGTCAGGAGCAGCGTCCACGCGGTGGATGAGGCGCAGGGTGAGCCCGTGCGCGGTGTAATCGGCTCCGCCGATGCTCACGCCTTCGGCGCTGTCTGCCCACGCGCGGATCGATGCCTCGAATGTCCCCGCGAGGTCGTAGCCGACGCTCAGGTCCGTGACCTGGCGAACGACGCGCTCGCGCACGAGCTTCTTTGCGCTTGCGGCATCGAGTGCGTCGGTCACGGCGCTGCCGTAGGCGCGGACGAGGCCGCCCGCTCCGAGCTTGATCCCGCCGAAATAGCGCGTGACAACGGCGAGGATGTTCGTCATGTGCCGCCCTCTAAGGGCCTGCGCCATGGGCATCCCGGCCGTGGAGCTTGGCTCGCCGTCGTCGTTGGAGCGCTGTAGGTGTACCGGTGTGCCGAGCGTGAGGGCCGTGCAGTGGTGACGCGCGTTCGGGTGGAGCGCGCGGCGTTCGCGGATCAGATGGTCGGCTTCCTCGACGGTTTCGACGGGCGCGAGGTAGGCGAGGAATCGGGATTTCGTGATCACGAGTTCATTCTCGATAGGGGCCGTGAGCAGCAGCATTCGCTCGCTGGCTTCTGGCATAGTGTCGAGAATTTCGCGCATGGTGGACATTGTTTCACGGTCTCGAAGCTCGCGGCGGGCGGCCCGTATCCTTGAGACCATGAGCGCCCCAGAACATTTCGATATCGCCCTAATTGGCTCCGGTTCAGGCAACTCCTTCCCGGGCCCCGAATTCGCCGACAAATCCATCGTCTATATCGATCGTGGCGTGGGCCCCGCGCACATCTTCGGCGGGACCTGCCTCAACGTCGGGTGCATTCCCACGAAGATGTTCGTCCACACGGCCACCGTCGCTGAAAACGCGAAAGAGGAGCACGCGAAGAAGTTCGGGGTCGACTCGAGGCTGGGCGGCGTCGGATTCCCGGCGGTGCGCGAGCGGATTTTCAACCGGATTGACCCGATCTCCCACGGGGGTGAGGAGTACCGCGCCTCCCACCCGGACAACGCGAACCTCACGCTCATTCGCGGTACGGCGCGGTTTACGGGCCCTAAACGCCTCGCGGTCGAGACCGACGGCGGCACGCGCGACATTACCGCCGACACTGTCCTTCTTGCCGCCGGCTCGCGTCCCGCGATTCCCGGCATTCCCGGGCTCAAAGAGGCGAAACCTCTCACGAGCGACACGATCATGCGGCTTGAGGAGCTTCCCGAGTCAATCGCGATCCTCGGCTCGGGCGTGATCGCCCTCGAGTTCGCGCACATTCTCGACGCTTTCGGCGTGGACGTGCACCTCATCGCTCGTTCCGGAACCCTCCTTCGCGCCTTCGATGAGGACATCGCGCGCCGCATCACCGAGGTCGCTTCCGCGCGCTATCACGTGCACCTCAATGCCTCGACCACCCGGGTGCGGCGCACAGCAAGCGGGGTTGAGATTGACCTGGAACCGTCGGACCCCGCCACAGGCGAGGCGGCCCGAACCCTCACCGTCGCCGACATTCTCGTGGCGACCGGCCGCATGCCCAACGGCGACCTCCTCGATGCCGCGGCCGGAGGCATCGGCGTCGATGATGCCGGCCGGGTCATGGTCGATGCCTACCAGCGGGCCCTCGACCCGAGCGGCCAGATGCTCGACGGGATCTACTCGATCGGTGACCTCAGCTCACCGGCGCAACTCAAGCACGTCGCGAACTACGAGCTGAAGGTTGCGCGTCACAACATCCTCAACCCGCACGATTTGCGCCGAAGCGACGACATGCCGATCCCCGCCGCTGTCTTTACCGACCCGCACATTGCGCAGGTGGGCATGACCGAGCGCGAGGCGCAAGAGTGGGCGGCAACGGCCGGGCGGGAGATCCGGGTGGCGCGCCAGGAATTCGCCGACGTCGCCTACGGGTGGGCGATGGAGCTCGAGGCACCGGGCGACTTCGTGAAGATCATCGCCGAAGCCGACACCGGGCGGATCCTCGGCGCGCACATCATCGGCCCCGAGGCTGCGACGCTCATTCAAGTGCTTATCCAGGCGATGAGCTTCGGCCTGAACGCGCGCGACGTCGCGACCAAGCAGTACTGGATTCACCCCGCCATGCCCGAAGTTATCGAAAACGCCCTGCTGCAGCTCGCCTAAGCGAGCCGCACCAGGGCGCTATTCGCGGTGAGGGGTTAGCCCATCGGGTCTTCGTTGCCCGGCATGCACGGTGCGAGCGGGTCCTGATTGACCGTCGGGGTCTTGGTCTCGCCCGAGTCGGTTGAGTCACCGTCGTTCGAGTCGCCATCGGTGGTCGGCTCAAGCGGAAGAACGATCCGGATCCGCTGTGGCGCCGAATTGCGAGCACCCGCACCCGAGGGCGTGCCACCCGCGGCGCCGCTTGAGGGCTTGCCGCTCACGGGCACCTCGCCGTAGCCGACCATCGAATCGGCAATCGACGCCTGCACCCACTTCTTGATGTACGGGTAGTCGGGGTTGCCCGAATGCGTCACGGTCGGGTTGATCGGGTACGACTTGAAGCCACCCTTTTGGATGCGCTGTGCAAGGTCCGCAAACGCCTCGACCTGGCTGCGCGGAATGTCCGTCTCGATATTGCGCTCGGTCGCACCGATCAGCTTCGGGATGTTGAGTACGAGCGAGGATACGTTTGCTTCCTCCGCGACGGTGCGCACGATGCGCTGCTGGCGGCAGTTGCGGTCGAAGTCGTTCGAGCCGTGGCGCGAGCGGGCATACCACAGGGCGTGGAAGCCATCGAGGTGCTGCCAGCCCTTCTTGACGTAACCCTCGACCTTCGACGCGCCGCCGCCGATCGGGATGTCACGCTCCACTTCGATATCGACGCCGCCGATCGCATCGACGAGGTCGGCGAAGCCCTGGAGGTTCACCATCGCGTAGTAGTCGACCTTGAGGCCAAGCGTTTCCTCGACGGCCATTGTGGTCGCAGTCAGACCCGGGTTGTTGTCGCCCGGGAATAGATCGGGCCGCACGCCCTCGGCCCACGACCAGACCGCGTTAATGAGGTTCTGGTCCTTGCCGAAATACGTGAAGCCGTCCGGGAACTCTTCCGCAGGAGCCGAACCCTTCGGGAAGCGCACGTACTGAAGGTTGCGAGGGATCGAGAAGAGCGCCGTGCGGCCCGTCTTCGTGTCGATCGAGGCGACCATGATGGTGTCGGGGCGAGTGCCCGTGCGGTCGGGACCGGCATCCTGGCCGAGCAGCATGATGTTGACGCGTTCGCGGTTCGCCCACGGATCGACGCCGGGGGCAAGCTTGTGTTTGTCCGAGCCCGCAAAAACCTTCGAGTTACCAAGCAGCGCTTGGGTGGCGTAGAGGCTATGGGCGGTGTACACGCCCGGAATCGCCACGACGAGTGCAAGCATGTAGGCGAGGGACCGCGACGCAGTGCGGGCGGGCCCGCGCAGCTTCTCGCGCACGTTGTGTAGCTGGTTCGTGAAGAAAATCGTCGAGACCCACGCGAGAGTGCCCACGATCACGGCAATGAGTGCGGCGATCACAACGGGGCGGCGCGTGCCGTAGCGGAACACGAGGGTGGCTGGATCACCAAACGCAAGGAGCGCGGCGCCGGCCCCCACGATGAGCACAGCGAGCACCATGAGCGCGATACCGAGCTTGCGCCACATGGTGGGGATGAGGCCGAATCCGGGGAACACGCTGCCGCTTGTCGTCCACACCGACGCTCGCGCGAGCGAGCCTTCCTCAAGACTCGTTCGACGGCCAATGCCGATGCTCGTGGGTGCGCCCGTGGGAATCGAATCGTCATCGTCGCGCGCAGCAGCGCCCTCGTGGCCGCGTGGGCGCACGTTCGGAAGCGGCTCGGTGCGCATCACGCCCTCGGGAAGCGGAGTCACGGCCGCGCCCTCGGCGAGGCGGGCAACAGTCCCAGGCTTCTCCGTTTCGGTGGTGGTTCCGACGGCTGCCTCAGCCCTCGTGCTGCCGGGCTTCGGGAATTGAGAAGCTTGCCTGCGGGAGAGGTCGAAACCATGCTCCCGCTGCGCCGCCTCATGGCGTTCCCGGGCGTTTTTTTGTGCGATCGAATCGGCCTTGGTGGGCCTCACGTATCGATGTCGACCGGCGCTGCGCTTGGGCAGCGTGGGTTCGGACGATTCTGGCACGGTCATGCCCGTCAGTTTACGGCGCGAAATTTCTATTTCATGGTTGCGGCGTGTGATTTGCGTGGAGATTCCGGGGAGGTTCCAGAGGGCGGGGCGTTTAGACTGAGGCCATGACAACTTTGGTTATTGGTGGTGCAGGTTACATTGGCGCACACGTTGTGCAGCTTCTTCTCGAGGGCGGCGAGTCCGTCGCCGTTGTCGATGATCTCTCGACTGGCTTTCGCAACCGCATCGGCGATGCTCCGCTCATTGAGCAGGACGTCACCGCCGACGGCGCCGTTGAGGTTCTCGAGCGCGAGATGCGCGAGCGCGGTGTGAAGGCCGTGATCCATTTCGCTGCCCACAAGCAGGTGGGCGAATCCGTCGAAAAGCCCGAAATGTACTGGCACGACAACATCGGCGGCCTCGCCAACGTGCTCGAAGCAGCGGCGCGTGCAGGCGTCCGCGACTTCGTTTTTAGCTCCTCCGCGGCCGTGTACGGCACGCCCGATGTTGACCTCGTCGATGAGGAACTCGAGTGCCGACCCATCAACCCCTACGGCGCGACCAAGTACGTGGGCGAATGGATGCTTGCCGACGCCGAGCGCGCTCACGGCATGCGCACCGTCGCCCTGCGCTACTTCAACGTAGCCGGCGCCGGTTCCCCAGAGCTCGCTGACAGTCTCGTCATGAACCTCGTGCCGATCGTGCTCGACACCCTCGAATGCGGGAAGAACCCGAAGGTTTTTGGTAACGATTACGACACCCCCGACGGCACCTGCATCCGCGACTACGTCCACGTCGAGGATCTCGCCGACGCGCACGTCGCCGCCCTCGGCTACCTCGAAAACGACGAGCGCGAATACCGCGTATTCAACGTCGGCACCGGAAAGGGCTCGAGCGTTCTCGAAGTAATTGACGCGATCGGCCGCGCTAAGGGCATCGAGATCACGCCCGAGATTGCCCCGCGCCGCGCTGGCGACCCGGCCCGACTCGTGTGTTCGACCGAGCGCATCGAAAAGGCACTTGGCTGGAAGAGCTCGAAGGACCTCGACGACATTGTGCGTTCGGCGGTCGAGGCGACGACCTGCCACTGAGCCGGCTGATTGCTGATTGTTGAGGGCGGCGGCCCGCCAA